>JANXAA010000002.1 GCA_025061865.1 Acidobacteriota bacterium
ACCAGAGACTCGCTCAATGGCAGGGCGGCGTATAGTCCGAAAGAGGCTGCCAAGATGACACACGGGGCCAACGTGAAGAGGATGGGGTCCGCTCCGGCTGGAATGATGTCCTCCTTGTTAAGAAGCTTGATACCGTCGGCTAGCGTTTGAAGCAGGCCGTACCAGCCCGTCTCGGTCGGGCCATAGCGATTCTGGATGTGACCCGAAACTTTCCGCTCCCACCAGACCAAGAAGAGGACGAGGACCGTGATCAGGGCTAGAACGACAACGACCCCCAGCAACGACAAGATGAGGTAATGGACGCCCCGGGGCCATTCTGAAAAATGCCACCGCTGGAGCCAGCCCAACTGCTGAATCAAGTACATCCCACCGATCCCGGCCAAAGCCAAACCGGCCATGACGCCTAACAACATCCAGAAGGGGATGGTCAGACTAGCCACGACGTCGGCCACCCAGTGCCGAGCCCGGAGGGCCTGGACCAAGATCAAGGCTCCCAGGAAAGCCAAAAACAGGCCAAACCAGAAGGCGACATCCCATAGAAGGGTCGTC
Organism: Acidobacteriota bacterium; assembly: GCA_025061865.1. Classification (GTDB taxonomy): domain Bacteria; phylum Acidobacteriota; class HRBIN11; order HRBIN11; family HRBIN11; genus HRBIN11. The sequence goes on from JANXAA010000002.1 coordinate 550, forward strand.
GGGATCGCGACTTCGCCAGCACTCAGACGCTGCAGAGCTTCAAGAAGACGCTCCATCGGTCCGCACCTCCTGGGTCACGGCTGAAACGACCGAACCTGCCTGATCCATCGGCCGGGGCTTGTCCCACACAAGGGCCTCCTTCCGCCAAGCATAAGCCAACCCAAAGAGAAGGATGACGATGAACACCAGGACCTCGATAAACCCAAACCAGCCGAACTCTTGAAAGACGACGACCCACGGGAATAGCAGGACGACCTCGACGTCGAAGACGACAAACGCTAAAGCCAGCAGGTAGAACCGGTGATTAAACTGGATCCAGGCCCCGCCGACGGGGTCCTCACCGCATTCGTAGGCGACGTACTTCTCATGCGTCCGCACGTGGGGGTGAATCAGATGGGACAGGACGACATTCAGGATGACGAAAGCCATCCCGCCGATAAATAGGATTAAGCCCGGCAGGTACATCCACAGCGCATAAGAATCCTGCATGAGTCTTCCCTTCCGATGGGGGATTCAAGAATGGTGCTCTCCAACATAGGGCAATGACCCACGCCTGTCAAGCTTCCTTCCAACCTGACCGCTTAGCCCTTCGGAGGTCGCAGACCCCGTCCTGTGCGGAAGCTTCCGAGACCCCAGGGACGAGCCTCGAGTCCTATCGGCTCAGATGGCCGTAGACGAAATAGCACCATTCCATCAGGTCGGGGCCACTTGACGAGGGTTTCCGGGAGATGGAGAATAAAGCCTGACGCGAGGCCCTTCGGGAGGGACGGACCGCTTCGAATCGTCGTCGACCCCCGGCAGAGAGGCCCAATCCTTAGACCTGGGCCGCCGATACGATATGGGGTAGAATGCCTGCCTCGACCCATACCTGCCCGACGCCGAGTCCTACCATGCACGCGCCGGTCGACCTCTCGGTAGTCATCCCTGCATTCGATGAGGCTCCCAACCTGGCGGTTTTATTGCCCCAACTTCGTGAAGTCCTCGACAGACTCCAAATCCGTTATGAGGTCTTGATCGTCACACCTGGCCCCGATCGGGAGAGCATAGCGGTCTCGACCCAGTTCGGGGCCCGCGTCCTGGAGCAAGTCGAGCCGGGTTACGGAGGTGCGTTGCGGACCGGGTTCGCGACGGCTCAGGGCGCGTATCTGGCCACGATGGACGCAGACTTATCGCATCGACCCATATTCCTTCTGGACCTGTGGTCTCACCGCCACGACGCGGAAGTCCTCATCGCTTCCCGGTACGTGGCAGGGGGAAGTGCCCGGATGCCCTGGGGACGTTATCTGTTGAGCCGTATCCTGAACTCCCTCTTTAGCCGTTGCCTCGCCTTACCGATCAGAGATTTATCGAGTGGTTTTCGTCTTTATAATACACGGGTACTCCGTAGCCTCGCCCCCCAGGGTCGAGATTTTGACATTCTACCCGAAATCCTTGTAAAGGCTTATTCTGAGGGCTTCCGGGTCCGAGAAATCCCCTTCCATTATGCACCCCGCCGCCACGGGCAATCCCATGCGCGGATCATCCGCTTCGGCCTGGCTTATTTGAAGACGCTGGGAGCCCTGTGGAGATTACGGAATTCTATCCTCAGCGGCGACTATGACGACCGGGCCTACGATAGCCGTATCCCCTTTCAGCGCTATTGGCAAAGGAAAAGGTTTCGATACGTTAAAGAGCTTATCGAGGGTCAAGGCGCCGTCCTGGACGTCGGATGCGGATCCAGTCGTATCATCGGGGCACTGCCACCGGGCAGTGTCGCCCTCGACATCCAGATGCGGAAGCTGCGTCATGCTCGGAAGTTCTCAAAACCCCTGGTCCAAGGTTCCATCCTGGGCCTACCCTTCGCCGACGGGACCTTCCCTTGTGTCCTCTGTTCGGAAGTCATCGAACACGTGCCCAAGGTACCCGTCGTGATCGATGAACTTTGCAGAGTCCTGGCCCCCGGAGGACGCTTAGTCTTGGGAACGCCCGATTACAGTCGCTGGGAGTGGAGGTTCATCGAAAGCCTCTACCGCCGATTGGTCCCCGGCGGCTACGCCGATGAGCATATCGCCCATTACACACGTCGGGAGTTGACGGAATTGTTTGAACGACGTGGCTTTACGATAGAAGCCGTCCGCTATATCGGTCGCAGTGAGCTGATCTTAGCCCTTCGCAAGCCCCGATAGGGTATGGCCAAGCTCTTGGGGTGGCGAGGACCTACGTGCGAGCTTGGAACCTGAATGTTTCAAACCTAATCCATTGCTTGCATAAGGAGTCGATCGGGGCTCCCTTCTTCTTCCTCGCCGCAACTGTCGTGTTTTTCTTTCCCGCCTTCTTCCTGGGCCATGTCCCGACGGCTATAGACATAGCCCATGCCTATTGGCCCGTCTTTCGAAGACCCGGCGATAGCGGTCTACGGATTCCTAAAAACAGCCATATGATGGATATTGTCATATTTGAAACCTGGTATGACCTCGGCCGACGGGCCTTGCGGCAAGGTGAATTTCCCCTCTGGAGCCCCTGGGACGGCTGTGGCGTCCCCCTGATGGCCAATATGCAATCGGCTGTCTTCTATCCGGGCACTTGGTTCGTCTACCTCCTGGGTCCCCGCCGGGGCCTGGCCCTGCTGTATGCCTTCAAACTCTTCTGGATAGGCCTGTTTACCTATATGTACTTAAGAACGACGGGTGTAAGTACCGCCCCAGCCCTGCTGGGTGGTTTCGGCTTTATGTTCTCAGGACCTTCGGTAGGGTGGCTCTACTGGCCTCTCGCTAGCAACTTCTTCTTTATTCCCCTGTCGCTTTGGATTATCGAAAAATTTCTTATCTTGGAGTATCGACCCTACCGCTTTTTGGGCTTCTACGCCCTCGGCTGGGCGATGGCCTTTTTCGGGGGCCATCCAGAGACTCTCCTGCATATATCCGCCTTCGGGGCCTTCTACTGCCTCATTCGGTCCGTGACGCGGGGTTGTAAACGACTCTTCGCCCACATGGGAATTCTCGGAATGGCTCACCTCATAGGTCTGTCGGTGGCGGCCGTCCAGCTCTTCCCGGCCCTCGAATACCTCTGGCACTCTTTTGAGTGGACGGCCCGGCAGGAATGGGCCCACCCCCCTGCCATAAACTGGCGACTAATAATCGGATCCTTTCTGCCCGACTTTTATGGGAACCCGTCAGGTACCCCCATTCGGTACTACGCACCCTTCCTGAGCCGGGCCTTGGGGCCATCCTTTGTAGGCAACTACAACGACGTCACTGGCGGATACGTGGGGATTACCTTGCTTCTCCTGGGCCTAACCGGCGTCGCTGCCCTCGTCCGAAAAGACCCCTATGTGGCCTTCTTTACCCTGGCCCTCTCCGTGATAGGTCTCGTCGTGTACCGTGGCCCCCTCCTGTACTGGGTCGTCAATCGTTTGCCCTTATTTTCCAGGTCTTGGAATATGCGGTTGGTTCTGTTGATCAGCTTCTGTCTAGTCGTCCTGGCCAGTCGGTACCTCCAAGCCTGGCTGACCTCGATGCGTCCATCTTTGGCACTCCCGGCTGTCGTCGCCCTTGCGACCGTCGGGACCCTGCTTCTGCTATGGCACGCCAACTTCACCGTCCTGACCCGTCTCGACCTCCCCTATCCCCTGGCGCGCCTAGTGCCATTGCACGTCCTCTGGCTGGCTCTCACCGTCGCTTTCCAGGTCCTCACGCTTGGGGCTCTCTGGCTCCTGCGGTCAGGCGGGCGGGCCTGGGGCTTCCTCCTCTTGGGGGGACTGGTCGGGACCCAGACGATGGCCCACGCACGGCTGTATGCACCCCAGTGGCCCGCAGACCAAGCCCAGGCGCTTTGGGAAACCCCGCCTGGCTTCGCCGACATTCGGCGCCTCTCGGAAGCCGATCCGATGCCCTGGAGGACCACGGCCCTAGGGAGACGACCGTGGTGGGAATTCTATGGCCTTAAGATGACCACCTTGTATCCGGCCAGCTTAGGCGCCTATTACGGCATCCCCGACATTCGGCATTATGACGCCATTCAGGTCTACCGGTACCGTCGCTTACTGGGTCAAGTCGCCGCGGGTTACTTGTTTCACTGGATGGATTTGCGGGATATCCGGTCGGGCTTTTTGGACTTCGTGGGGGTCAAGTATCTGGTGGCCGACTTCGATCCCAACGCTGAGGACCCCGGCCACTGGGCTCGGGTTCGAGCGTATAACGGCTATGCCTTGTGGGTTAATCGTCGAGTCCGGCCCCGAGCCTTCCTGGCCTCGGGCGTGACCTGGGTCAACACCCCCGAGGAGGCCTTCGCCCGAGTGACGGCTCCCGACTTTGACTGGCACGGCCCGGTCGTCATCGAACGCAAGGGTGCTCGAGGATTCCCCGCCGGCGACTATCCCGGCGAGACCCCTCGGGGCCACGTCCGCTTCCAGGTCTACCGACCTCATCAAGTCCGATTAGAGGTTTGGACGGATCGGCCCGCTTTCCTCGTCCTGACGGACACATTCTACCCCGGTTGGAAGGCCTTCGTGGACGGGCGGCCTACGGAGATCTGGGCCGCCAACTATGCCTTCCGGGCCGTCTACGTAGGCCCCGGCCACCATGAAGTCGAGTTTCGCTATGTCCCCATCAGCTTCATAGCCGGCGCTACGGTAAGCGGCCTGACCGCCAGTGGACTGGTCCTCTGGGGCATCCTACGACGGCGGTCCCAGGGGCCGACCTAAACGCAAAGTTCCCGTTTAGGCGGCGATTCGATTTCTTTCTGAATAACGGTCGATCTTAGAGTCCCCCGGGGCGGAGCTTGCGCAGGACCCGTTCGATGCGGTCACCAGGCCGTTCCAAGATGGCCCGGTGGCGCTGAAGGCGCCAGGTCGAGTCTTCCGGCGACGTCCGTTCCTGGGCCGTATCCATGACCCAGAGGAGGATACCGACGGGGCCGGACCTCCGGATGACCTCCCACCAGGACTCGCTTCCCGGGCGGACGACCCACGCCCCGGTTTGCTGATAGAGGACCTGCCGTCGACGAGGCGTTGCCGGCACGGGAGAAGTTATCAGGCAGGGGGCCGCCACGATGTCAGCGGCGGCTTCTGCTCCGGGTATCGGGGCCGGCCACAGCGTCTCCAAGACGTCCGGGACAGAGAGTCGGAGGACCGCCGTGGCCATCAGGACGTCCCCGATGGCCAGGGAGGGACTCAGGGCATGGGCATAACCCGTCAGGACACGCCAGACGGCCCTTCGCAGGAAAGTCGCACCCTGGAGAGACCCGGGACTCAGTTCCATCACCCAGAGTCCGACAGCCGGCCGGTCGGGCCGGACCCAATGAAAGTAGCCCCATCCAGAGACCGAACAGTCGCACGGGAGCCACAGCCCATACCGGCGGACGACCTCCGCCTCATACACGGCCTCACATATGACCCAGCCCACGTGCATCCCATACCTTGAAGTCAGACCTTTCGTACATCCGCTCGATGGGAGGTCTTGGGGGTTGGGTGTGGGGTATCAGGAGTCAGGCCTTCCTGACTCTGAGCCGGACCCTTGGACACCCCACACCGAGCGTCGAATCCCTATCTTTCCACCCGCTGAAGGACCTCGACCCGGACCGGGACGACGCCCTTGTCGACCATCCCTAGGGCCCGGGCGGCCCCATATGAAAGGTCGATGATCCGGTCCGGCCGATGGGGCCCCCGATCGACGATGCGGACGACGACGGTCCGTCCGTTCTCCAGATTCGTCACCCGGACGTAAGTCCCAAAGGGAAGCGTCGGATGCGCCGCCACGGAGGCGTGCATATCAAAGACCTCGCCGCTGGCCGTCGGCTGGCCATGCCGCTCCGGACCATACCACGAGGCCAGACCTACGAGGGGAGGTCTGGCCTCCGTCCACCGAGGCTCCCGACCGGCACATCCGACGACTATGGCCAGGGTCAGACCCAAAAGCCCGATGGCTTTGGCGAGCTCCCACTTAGCCTGATACACGTCTGCCCTCCGACGATGAGTCCTGGGTGCTGGGTGTTAGATGGCAGGGATATCAGATACAAGATGCAAGAAACAGGATCCAAGCCCCGCTCGCCAAAGTGCAACCAGGATCTTGCATCCTACGCCCTGTACCTCGCATCTCGATGTGCCACTCGTCATTCGCTACTCTCGGGGTCCGATGGCGGGAGGGAAAGCCATCCGGTCAGGGCCAAGAATGATAGGCCGTAGGCGCCTAAAAAGCCCATCGTGATCAAGACTTCCGGCCATCCGAAGGGAAGCGTCCCGCCGACCCCACTTCCCCGCCACAAGGAGGGAACGACCAGGAGGTACCGCTCCATCCACATCCCGACGGCCACGACGGCGCACAGGGCCCAAAGGCCCCCCGGCCGCCGCTTCAGCGCCCGACTCAAGCCGGCGACGAAGGGAACGACGAAACCGAGCACCAGGACTGCCCTTGCCCAGCCGGCCCATGGCGCCGTCTTCATCCGTAAGATTACAAAGCCTGCCTCCTCGGGCAGGTTAGCGTACCAGATGGGCAGATACTGAGACCAGGCGAGATAAGCCGTCAGCAGACAGAAGCCGAACACGAGCTTCCCCAGGTCATAGAACTGGTCGGCCGTAAAGGGGGACATCGAGCCCATCCGCCGATGAAGCCCGACAGTCGTCAGGCCGATGAAAGCCAGGCCAGCGTACAAGTTCCCTACAAAGAAGTAGCCCCCAAAGAGGGTGCTCGACCAGGTGGGGTCCAGGGACATCACCAGGTCCCAGGCCAACAGGGTGAAGACGACCCCGTATAAGATGAGGACGGTCGCCGCCAGAACGGTGGCCTGCCGACGCCGGCGCGCCGCCATGTGGTCCAGCGCTCGGACGATTTCTGCCTCCCAGACGGCCTCTACGTTCGACGGCGCCGCCGTCCCGGGACCGGGGCCCGAAGCTCGGAAGACCAGCGCCGGAAGCCAACTTCGGTAAACGAAGCCCAGGCTCACGCCATACAGGACCAGCAGGCCCAGACCATTGCGCAAAAAGAGAAATGAGACGTTTAGCCACCCCGTCTTGCCTGGGACCGGCGCCCGGACCCAGGGAAAGAGGACCTCCCGGCCTAAGTAAAGGACCCAAAACAGAAGGAAGGAGACCGGCAAGAAGGCCGCATGGGCTTCGGCTACCCGCCGCACGAAGCGGCTCCACCGGGCATCCGTCAGGTGCCAGACGGCGGCCCACACGACACCGGCCTGGGCGACGCCTGACCAGAAAAGGAAGTTTACGAGGAATGTCTGCCAGGTCCGCAGACGGTCAGACCCCGTGGCCCCTGCGATAAGAGCCGTCGTCCCCACGGCCAGCAGGAACAACAGGCCGCCGACCACCCCAGCCGGCCGTCCGGATACTGGTGGGACCCGAGCTCGCCGATTCATGGGGGAGGCCCCTTACGCTGGAGGGATCGGACGTAGCTCAGCACAGCCCAGGTCTCCGTCGGCGACAGGGCCTCCCGATAAGGCGGCATGACGACACCCCCGCCCCGAAGAGTCTCATAAAGGGAGGTATCCTTCTTTTGAGCGACGAACGGACCCGTGATATCGTAAGGCCGAGACTTCAGCTTCTTGGCGACCGGACCCGTGCCCTTGGCCATCGGACCATGACAGACGACGCAGTAAGTCCGAAAGAGCTGGCGGCCCGCTTCGACGGCTTCCGGCGTGATGGCCGTCGGACCCGGCCGCCAGGCCGTCGCCTGGGGGACGGTCCCCTCTGGGGGCAGAGGCATCCAGACTTCAAAGGGCCGGACGGCGGGCTGTTCGACCATGTCCCGGCTCCAGGGCCACCCGAAGACGAGGCCCGTCATTAGGCCCAGGCCCAGGACCGGTAATCCGAGTCGTAGGAGTCTATGGAGCCTCAAGCTGAACCTCTTCAACACCAGCGTTTTGTAAGATCGCTTGCACGACGGGCTGGCCGCTTACAGGACACTGCACGAAGACACCGAAGCAGTCTTCTGCCACTCTGGGGTCGTAGGTCGTCGAGACGGCTCGCCTCGGTAGACGGCTGTGAACCAGGAATCCCACCAGGGTCCCCAGGGCACCCAAAAGAATTGTCAATTCAAAGGCGATAATGATAAACGGCGGAATCGACACGATGGGCTTGGCCCCTGTCGGGATCGGCCATTGCAGAGACGTGCCGATCGTCAGGACGAAGCCGCTAAGGCCCCCCAGCAGGGCGCCGACCAGGGTCCACAGTCGCACGGGGCTGGGTCGTCCGTCGAGTACGGCCAAGACCGCCGGGTCCGGCACGGGCAGGAAGACCGTGATGTCCTGAAAACCGGCCCGTCGTAAGTCCCGGACAGCCTGGACCACAGCCGCCGCCTCGGTGAAAACGCCTCGGACACCCGTCATGGTCGGGGTTTCCCCTTGGGGCAAATGGGCAGGTGGGCCTAGGACCCTAGTTCGTCACTCCGTCGCCCCAAAACTGCCTTCACCTCGGCCATTGGGATGACTGGAAAGTGCTTCACAAATAGAAGGAACCCCAGGAAGAACCAGGCAAAACCGCCTGCCATGATACTGTACTCGACCCATCGGGGCCGGTAGATGGCGTCCGCCCAATACCAGGGCTCGTAGTCGAAGGATAGGGAGCCCGTGATGATGATGAACCGCTCGAGCCACATCCCGACGTTGATCAGCAAGGCGATGACCCACAGGGCCCAGACGTGGGTCCGCACCTGCCGGACCAGGAGCGTCAGGGGGACGACCGAATTACAGAAGACCATCAGCCAGAATAGGGGCGCATAGGTTCCCAAGGCCCGTTCCCGGAAGACGGCCTGCTCAAAGGCATTCCCGCTGTATCCCGCTATAAAGAACTCGCATCCATAGGCATACGTGACGATTAAGGAAGTCACGACGATGAGCTTGGCCACGTTCTCCAGGTGGCGGTCTGTGATGTAGTCTTTCAAACCAAGGAGCCGGCGGAGGGGAATCGTCAACGTGAGGACCATCGCCAAACCCGAAAGGATGGCACCTGCCACGAAGTATGGGGCAAAGATCGTACTATGCCAACCGGGTACGAGGGCCATCGCAAAGTCCCAGGAGACGACGCTATGGACCGACACGACCAGGGGCGTCGCCAGGGCAGCCAGCAGGAGATAAGCGCTTCGGTAGTGCCGCCACTCTTCTTGCGTACCCCGCCAGCCAAGCGACAGGAACTGGTACACCCGGCGCCGCCACCCGGCTGTTCGCTCCCGGAGGGCTGCCAGGTCGGGGATCAGGCCGACGTATAAGAAGACAGCGCTCACCATGAAGTAGGTCCCGACGGCAAACACGTCCCATATCAGGGGTGACCGGAAATTTACCCACAGGCCCCGTTGATTCGGGTAGGGGATCAGCCAGTAGAAGTACCAGGGCCGACCCAGGTGGATGATAGGAAACAGGCCAGCCGTCAGGACGGCAAAGACGGTCATGGCCTCGGAAGTCCTCGAGATGGCCGCTCGCCAACGGGCCCGGAAGAGATACAGGATGGCCGAGATAAGCGTCCCCGAGTGGGCGATCCCGATCCAGAACACGAAGTTCGTGATGTAGACGGCCCATTGGACGGCACCCCGGTAGCCGGCGACACCAAGGCCCCGGGCCAATTGAACGGACCACGCGTAGAGGGCCCAGGCCAAGACAGCCCCGACCAGGGCCAGCGCCGTATAATATCCCCGCCCTGGGGGTGCCAGGGTCCGCAGGACGTCCGCATGGATGCGACCGTAGGCGGCCATAGGTCGGCAACTCGGCATTCGGCCATTCGGCAAACCGGCAGTTGGGCAGATGGGCAGATGAGGAGAAATAAGGCGTAAGGGTCACCTATGGACGTCCACCCTTCCTTGGACAACCCCAAGGGGTTGCCTCCGTGCCCTATTTCCCTACCTCCCTACCTGTCCATCTGCCAAACTGCCTATTTGCCGACCGGCCGGATTCCTGAAGGGCTGAATGCCCCAACTCCCGAATTTCTTCAAATACGTGACCGCCGGCCGAGTATTCAACTCAGCCAGGACATGATAGCCCCGAGGGTCCCGGGCTAGGCGGGCGACTCGACTCTCGGGGTCGTTCAAGTCACCGAAGACGATGGCGTCCGTCGGACAGGTTTGGGCGCAGGCGGGTACGACGTCGCCGTCTCGCAGGGGTCGACCCTCGTCCTTGGCCTGGTCCTTGGCCGCCTGGATGCGCTGGATGCAGAATGTGCACTTCTCCACGACCCCCTTGGACCGGACCGTCACGTCGGGATTCAGTTGAAGGTGCAAGGGGTCGGGCCATACAGGGTCCAACCAGTTGAAACACCGGACTTTGTACGGGCAGTTGTTAGCGCAGTACCGAGTCCCGACGCATTGATTATAGACCATGGCATTGAGGCCCTCGGGGTTGTGGTACGTCGCATAAACAGGGCACACCGGTTCACAGGGTGCATTGTCGCAGTGCTGGCACAGCATGGGGACAAAACGGACATCGGGATATTCACCGACGGCCTCGAGGTAGCGTTCGACCCGAATCCAAGCCATCTCCCGTCGGAGGGCCACTTCTGCCTTGCCGACGACAGGGATGTTGTTCTCGGCGTAACAGGCGGCTACGCAGGCGTTGCAACCGATGCAGGCGTTCAGGTCGATGACCATCCCCCAGCGATAGCCCGGATGTTCGTGCTTGGGGTACATGTCCGGGACCGGCCGTTCTGGGACAGAGGGGTGAACCTCTTCGACGGTGACGACTCGGGCGATGCCCCGCCCGAGCTGACGGTCCCGAGCTGCCGTCGAGACCAGGGGGTACCGCCGACCCGTCTTCGTCAGGCGGACCCGCACCGAAAGCCAGACCCGCCCGCCGGAGATGGCCTCCGGTCGGGGGCTCAGGAGCTCGATGGGATTCGCCCCCCGGGCCTGCGCATACCGCCCGTACTGGGTGTGGCCCTGCCCGATAGGGACGGCCACGACGTCGGGTCGCAGACCTTCGTATACGTATACGGGAAGTTCGATCTTTCCATACGGAGAAGCCAGCTCGACGACGTCGCCCATGGCGACGCTCAGGCGGCGGGCCGTCTCGGGATGGACCTCGACCCAAGCGTCCCAGACGACCTTCGTCACGGGGTCCGGGATTTCCTGAAGCCACGGACGGTTGGCGCCCCGACCATCGAAGTGATGCAAGGACGGGTAGACCAAGAGCGTCCAGCTCTCGGACGGCGGACCCTCCAGGACCAGCGGCTCCAACTTCGTCTGGAAGACCTCCGAGGTAAGCCGGACCGGTTCGGACGGAACAGTCTCCCACACGCCACCCTGCCGCAGGACGTCCTGCCAAAAGGCTTCGAAGTCCCGGTCCGGAGCCAGCCGCTGGTGGAGCGCCTGCCAGCGTTCCCGCAGATATGTATAGAAGTCCGGCCACGGGAGCTTCGAGGCCACGTCCTCACCCACCGAACGAGCGACCGCCAGGAGGATGTCTCCCGGGGCCCGTGTCCGAAACAGGGGCCGCATGACGGGCTGAAGCAGGCCGTGAACGCCGACTTGAGGTTCATAATCCCCCCACGACTCCAGGGGCGTATGAATTGGCAGGACCAAGTGGGCCCGGGCTGTCGTCTCATCCATGAAACTGGCGAGGGCCGCCACGAAGGGGACTTTCGCTAAGGCCTGCTCAAAGCCCAGACTCCGGGGCAGGGTAAATACCGGGTTGACGTCCAGGAGGAGGAGCGCTTCGACCTGACCGGCCCCCATCGCCGCGACCAGGTCCCGAAGTTCACTGAACCGGCTCACATGCCCGAGATGCGAGTCAGGCCCGAAGACGACGGTCCGACCGACATAACCGGCCACGTAATTGAGTAAATGGATAGCCACGAGGGTCGCCGTCGCATTTGATCCCGTCCCGGCCACACTCCCGCCGATGGCGAGGCCGGGGTCGGCCTCGACAAAAAGCCGAGCCAACTGACGAATCCGGTCGGACGGGACGTCGGTCCGGGCGGCAACGGTCTCTGGGTCGTAGGGCCGGACCCACTCCGTGAGGCGCCGAACTTCGTCGGCCGGCAGGGATGGAGCGGCCCGGCCCTCGGCGAGGATCACGTGAATCATCGCCAGGGCGAGGAAGGCCTCCGTACCGGGCCGAATAGGGACCCATGCGTCCGCATTCGCCGCCGTCAGGGATAAGCGGGGCTCGACGTGGATAAACCGACCCACCTGGGCCCCGTCCCGGACGGCGCGGACCCCCTCGACAAAGGCCCGGGCAAAGCGGACATTGGACAACCACGTCTCTAAGAAATCCGCTCCGAAGGAGATGAGTACGCGGGCCGCCTCGATGCGGTAGTCCGGGATGGCGTCCCGGCCGAAGGCGATCCGGCTGGCCGTCCGCAGGGCCTCATAGGCGAAAGGCTCGTAGATGATGCGCCGAGGGATGCCGAGGGCCTCCATCCAGTCCTGGACGAGATGGTCCAAGCTTCCCGTCTGCAGGGGTGTGATGAGGGCGATGCGGTCTGCCCGACCTTGACGCCGGAGCTCGGCTAACTGCTCGATGAGGAGCCGTTCAGCGTCCTCCCAGGAAAGGGGTCGGAATCCCCCGGACGGCCGTTTCCGCAAGGGCTGGCGAATTCGGTCCGGATTGTACAGGCCCTGCAAGGCGGCCTGGCCTCGAACACAGAGGCGGCCTCGGTTCACCGGATGGGCTGGATTCCCTTCGACCTTGATAGCCCGGCCCTCCCGCGTCTTGACGAGCAGGCCGCACCCAGCCGGGCATTCCCGACATACGGTCGCATACCAGGCCGCTACGCCCGGGACAACATCCTCCGGCGGGATCACGTAAGGAAGGAGCCTCCGGGCACGCCGCCGACAGCCCTCTAAGGCGGCGGCCGTCGCCGTGACACCCAAGGCCTTCAAAAAGTCCCGACGTCGCATCGAAGCCGCCTAGAAAAACAGTTAGGCAGGTGGGCAGTCGGGCAGATAGGCAGGTAGACCGATGGACACGTAGCCTATCTCGAAACGCCGGCAGTCATGCCGGCGTCAAGAACCATCGAGCGATAGCATTCATACGGGCGTCTGAAAACACGCCCGCCGGGTTAGCCGTACGGACAGTCCCCGGACCTGTGAACCACCCGAACCCTTTCGGGTGACCCCAGGGGGACCCTTACACGGGCAACCCTAAGGGTCACCCCTACTCCCTATCTGCCGACCTACCCATTTGCCGGCTTGCCTTACGGCCTTCAGTAATGACACACCAGACAATCTATGGAAGCCTTCCGCTGGCGATGGCAATCGACGCACCATCCCATATTGAGAGAGGCCACCTGACGGACCCGGACCATGCGCTCGACAGGTCCATGACAGGTTTGACAACTTATATCCGCCCGGACGTGCCGCTTGTGACTGAAGCGGACAAACGCCGGAAGCGTATGGACCCGGACCCACGGGATGGGCTCCTTCCGCGCCCAGTATGCCTTCAGCTTCCCAATCTCAGGATGGTCCGACTCGATGGAGGCGTGGCACCCCATACAGCGCTCCATGGAGGGGACACCGGCGACGGGGGACCAGCGGGCGTACGTGTGACAGTACAGGCAAGGAATTTGATAATCCCCGGCGTGGACCTTGTGGTTGAAGGCCATCGGCTGAGCGGGCGCGCCGGCACGGAGCGAACAGCCGGCCAGAGCGACGCCCAGGACCCCGTACCCGATGATTGTTCTACAATCCGAATTGAAAATGGAGAGTGGCAGATGGAAAGAGGGGGGACGACGAGTGAATAGCCCATGGGAAAGGGGGGCGAGTCGCAATTCGCGACCCGCCGTCCGCCCTTCGCCACGCCCTGTCCTTCGGGGGATTCCGGATCGAACCCACATACCCGAGCCGCCGGGCCCATGAGAATAACGTATGCTTGGCCTTTTCCACCGCCCAGGGACTAGGATAAATCCCCTTGCGACCTTCGAGCGGGCTCCCAAAAAACCCTGCTCGCTAGAGCGGGGTTCCCCCAAGTCCATAGAATACGGGATGGGGGGAGATCTATGCTCGTCGATAGACTCCATCCACGTCCTGTAAGCTACACCCCAGGCTAAGATAACCCAAATTGCGATCTGCAGGACACGATGCGGGCACGAGTCGCCCCCACCCGCATCCCATGGACCCCGCCTGGCGAGCGGGGCGGCATCCAAAATGCGTTAGGGATTAGGGGGTCCGGGGTCAAGTACCAGGCTTGGTTCAGAGCCCTGGCCCCAGACCCCCGGTCCCTGAAAACACGCCGTTACGTCGCCACGACGCCGAGAATCCTGAGGGGGCAGACGCGACGCCTGCCCTCGGGTCCATCGGGCTTACCGGGCCGGCTGAACGGACTGGACCATTAAGAGTTTGGTCCCATCCCTTTCGATGACCGTCCCCGTGACGGACACCCGGCGAGCGGCATACTCTTTCACCTTCTGGAAAGCTTCTGGATTTTCCATCATGTCACCAGCCAAGATGTAAATCTTGCCGTCGTCGGCCAGCAGGCCCGCCGGGACGCTGCCCTCGATACACATCTTAGCACACTTCGCATGGCCACTGCCCTTGGCGCCCTTCGCGAAGAAGCAGGCCGTGTCAATGACCTCTCCGGTCACCGTCACCGCCTTACTTCCCTTTTCGCCAGCCCAACTTCCAAGAACTGGCAGAAAGGCCATGGAAGCGACCCACAGGACGCTCAGACTTAAGACCGTCCATCGCTGCATGGTCGACCTCCCGAGAAGCTCATAGGCAGGCGGGCAGTTAGGGACAAGCCCTCGAGATTGCTCAAGAAGAGAAAATTGTAGGTTTCATCCATGCCATTACTTGATACTTGAAGGGAGCGGTCTTTCGTCACAAGGGACGGGGCGGTCCCCATAGCAAGCCCTGGGCGTACTCGACGCCGACCTCTTGCAGGACGGCAGCCGACTGTTCATCTTCGACGCCCTTGGCGATGACCTTTAGGTCTACCGTCCGAGCGATGCGGCAGAGGGATTCGACGGCGGCCCGACTCGGCGGCGACCAGGCTAATGTCATGAGGGGACGGATATCGAGTTTCAGGTAATCAAAGGGCATGGCTTGGAGGGGTTCCAACAGCGAGAGCTGGCCGCTAAAACCGTCCAGGACCCAATGGCATCCCATTTCATGCCACTTCCTGATCACGGACGGGGCATGGGCAGTGCGTTGGAGGAGGACACTCTCGGGGACTTCCACGATGAGGCC
This sequence comes from Acidobacteriota bacterium, assembly GCA_025061865.1. Classification (GTDB taxonomy): domain Bacteria; phylum Acidobacteriota; class HRBIN11; order HRBIN11; family HRBIN11; genus HRBIN11. Next base: position 15,642 of record JANXAA010000002.1, read on the forward strand.
ACCGTTGGCCTTCCACCGTCGGATCAGCGTCTCCATCAGCTCGATACCCGTCGAGTCGCCGAATAAGGCCGCCGACACGTTTACGGACAACTGCAGGTGGAGCGGCCATGACAGGGCCCTATCGAGCAAATAGTTCAGGACCCACCGGTCCACTTCGTGGACGAAGTCGTACCGTTCGGCAAGAGGTAAGAATTCTTGAGCCGGCACGAGGGTACCGTCGTCCTGGACCATCCGGACGAGGGCCTCATGAAACACGGGCACACCTGGCGGGAGCTGAACGACCGGCTGAAAGACGAGGGTCATCTGGCCCCGCTGGAGGGCTTCTCGGACTTGCTGGGCTTGCCGGACTTCGTCCATGACCCGATGGGCCCACCGGACGTCCTCGGGCGCATAATGATGGACCCGATTGCGACCCGACATCTTGGCGACGTAGCAGGCGAGGTCGGCCCGCATCAAGACATCCGCCACCGTGTCGACGTCGGGCGTGATGGGGACGACGCCGATGCTGGCCGTAAAGCGGAATTCATAACTCCCTGCCCGGAAGCGGTAACCCTCGATGGCCTGCCGAAAGCCCTCGGCCGCTTGCTCGGCCGCTGCCGCGTCCCGGTGGTAGACCAGGACGGCGAACTCGTCGCCCCCTATGCGAGCCAGCAGGTCACTCCTCCGGGTCCGCTGCAGGAGACGTTGGGCCAGGTCCCGCAGGACGTTGTCGCCGGCGAAGTGGCCCAGGACATCGTTGACGACCTTGAACTTGTCCAGGTCGATGTACAACAACGCATGCGGGCCAGCGCCCCGACGGACCGAGGCCAGCGCCCGTTCCAGGGCGTCTTCCAGGTACTGACGGTTGTAAACGCCTGTCAGGGGGTCTCGAATAGCCCTTTGCTGGAGTTCGGTCATCAGGCGAGCATTTTCTAGGGCGACGGCCGCCTGCCGGGTATAGGCCCGCATGAGTTCCCGTTCGTCGTCCGACCACGAGCGGTCCCGGGCATAGACACACTCGATAAAAGCCCGGGGCCGGTCTTCGTAGACGACAGGCCAGACGGCTACCGCCCGGATGCCCTCCTGACGGGCGGCCGTTGCCCAGGTCTCATCCGGCCATCCTGTCTGAAAGGAGACAAAAAGAGGTTCGACCCAAGCCATCGAGTGAGCGAGTTGGGCATACCAACGGACCGCATGGCGAGTCCACACGCCTGAAACGCCCTGGGACCATGCGCAGGTCACCGTATTACCCGGATGGACCAAATAAACAGCCACCCGGTCGGCGTCCACCAAACGGGCCGCCTCCCGACCGATGACCTCGGCCGTCATCGGGAAGGGCCGGGACGCGCTGAGGGCTTCGCTGGCTCGATGCAGTCGGATGGCCCAGTCCGCCCGCTGGCGGAGTTCCTCGACCAGACGACGGATCTCGACATTTAAAAAGGCCTGGGCGATAAGGTCCGTGACCTTCGTGACGAAGGCGACCTCATCGTGAGTCCACGGCCGGGGCGCGCCCACGTGTTCACAGCAGATTATTCCGACGACCTGTCCTCGCAAGCGGATCGGGGCGTCGATACTCGAAGCGATGCCCAGGGGCGCCCAGTAGTCGGCCGTTAGTTCGGTAGTGCGGGGGTCCTGGTGGACATCGGCCGCCTCGATGACCAGACCCGATCGGAGCGCTTCGATATACCGAGGATATCGGTACGTGGGCAAGACATCCCCGGCCGAGTACCGGCGGGTCGAACGCTCAAAGTTGGCCAAGCACCGGAGCTCAGTCCCATCCGGGGAAAACTTCCACACGTTCACTCGCTCGACGCCCAGGACGTCAGCGACGGTCGCCGTCAGGACAGGCCAGAGGTCGTCCAATCGACCTTCTGCTAAGGCCGGCTCTGTCGCCAGCCGGACCAGGGTCGCCTGCTGAGCCTGCACGCGGTCCAAAAGGCGGTTCCGCTCCACCTCAGCCTGCTTCCGTTCCGTGATGTCCCTCACGATGACCATCACGGCCGTCCGGCCCCAGTACGGGACGGCCGTCGCCGCTACCTCGACGTCGACGACTTGGCCGTCCAGACGGACAAATTTCACGGACAAATTTCTCCTCGATGAGTTCGACCGAGCCGCCTGTCTCCAGTATTCGACGGATACGCTCTACCACGACGGCCCGGGACTCCGAGTGAACGAAGTCCAAGACCGGCCGCCCGATCAGCTCTTCCGGAGAGGTCGCGCCCACAATCCGGGCGGCCGCCGGGTTGACATACACGATCTGGCCGTCCAAATGGACCGCGACCCCATAGGGGGATAGCTCGACGAGACGACGATACCGAGCCTCGCTTTCCTGAAGGGCCGCCTCGACTTGACGGGCGGCCGTCACGTCCTCCAGGATGCCCTCCAGGTAAACGATCCGGCCAGTCGTATCCCGGACGGCCCGTGCGCTATCCCGGACCCACAGGACCTGACCGTCTTGCCGGCGCATGGGGGTCACAAATCCCAGGACCTCGCCCCGCTCCTGGATTATCTCAAGCCACCGCCGACGGTCCTCGGGATCGACATAGAGCTGAGCGGCATGCAGGCCGCAGAATTCTTCTTCCCGCTCGTATCCAAACATCCGGACGGCAGCCGGATTGGCGGCGATGATTCGACCTTCCGGCGTCGAGCGGTAGACCCCGACGGGGAGATGCTCAAACAGCCCCTGGTACAACTGTCGGAGGGCCGCCGCTTCGACGAGCCCGGCCAAGACGGAACCCAGCCATCCCTGAAGGAATGCCTGGGTCTCGGCCGAGAGTCGAGGCCTCCACCGGCCCCGACCATAAAGACAGATGATCCCCTTGAGGGCATCGCCTGAACGGAGGGAAAGGTCTATGCGATGCAGCGGCGGCCCTTCGCTCTCCGACAGCCGGAACCTGCATACTGGGACCCCCGGCGGGGCCTCGTCCTGATTCCGACAGCAAGTCTCCGGGACGTTCGGTCCCTGCCGGGCGACGACCTGCCAGCGGCGGTCCAGCATATCGATACAGACCCAGCCGCCCGCGCTTCCCGTCCGCCGGACCAGGACCCCCAAGAGCGCCTGGACGAAGGCATCCAGGTCGAATCCTCGAGAGGCCTGCACCGCTAACTCACTGAGGAGTACCCCCTCGATGGCCCAGCGGCGTCTGTCTCTCATACCTGAAATGCTCCCGAGCTTGATTATTATACCCCTTTACCGGGGTCTTTCCAAGGACCGCCGCCGGGACCCCCAAAAGAGAGACTTCTCCCCTAACGAGTTTGGGGAGTGAGCCATCTGGGACGGATAAAGTCTTCCATTCCCCGCCGCTCCCCGGGGGAAGGCGGTAGGGGCGACCCCCCGGGGTCGCCCCTATCCCATTGGGCTACCTCGCTCCTGGGGAAGAGGGAGCGATAAGGGAAAGGGGAACAAACCACACAATTCAACTTTAACTAACACAGTGCTACCCGTGCCTCATGGGGATTTTCAGGACAGAAACGCGTCAGTCTCGGGCTTGTCGGTCGAAGTGCCGTCGACGCCGGTCCGGGCAAGGACTGCCACGAGGCCACTGAGCAAACGGGCTCGATTCGCATAGGGATCCGTCCCGGTCGAGTCGAGTCCGACGGCCTGCGCCAGATGTCGTAGGGCCGCTTCGACCTCCCCCCGGGCCAGGTGGAGTTCGCCCAAATACGTATGGGCGGCGACGTCCGCCGGGTCCCGATTCAGGGCACACTGAAAGGCGGCGATGGCGTCCTCGGTCCAGCCCTTTCGCATGTAGACGCACCCCAGGGCCGTATGGAGATAGGCCTCCTGGGGATACAGCACGACCAGTCCCTCGAAGAGGGCCTGCGCTTCGTCGAGCCGTCCCTGCTCGGCCAGTTGACGGGCCATCGGGATGAGGACCGAAAGGGCCTCCGGGTTCAGCCCGAGGGCTTCCTCCCACCGGCTCTCGCCCAGGACCGTTCGAAGGGTCTCTTTGAGGTCTTGCCACACCTGAGGGTTCATGATGTCCCTCCGTGCAAGAATCTGGATGCAAGATGCAGGATCAAGATGAGGTATGAGGCCCGGGGTCAGGTCCCAGGCCAAGAATCCGAGACTTTAGCCTCGTCCCGATTCCAACCCCCACCCGAGTGGGGGAGTGCAAGACTCGGGCCTGTGGGTAAGGACTAGGGACCAGCGCTTATCGCCAGCTCCCAGTCAAGTCGAGCGTACCACCCAATGCATCTGTCCCTAAAAGAGGTCTGGGTACGGGTCCTAATCAAATCACCGGATATTGCGGATGATGGCCATCGACGTATCATGCAGGGCCTTCCGCATCTCGGCGATGAGGTTGATCATCTGAGTCAGCCGTTGCATTTTCTGCTGGAGCTGCATGAGACGGAACTGAGCCTTCGGGTCATTAGGGTCCAGGCCGTTGATTTGGGATTCGACGCTGTTCATGTCGTCGAAGAGACGTTCTAGGGCCCGGCCGCCCAGGCCTTCCGTCGAAACGGGCGTCGAATCCGTTCGTCCCCTCGGGACGGGGACGGACGCGGGGGGCCCACTCGGGGGCGTGGACCCAGGCGGTGCTGACGCTCCTGGTGGACGGGCCGTCCCCTCGGTCGGTGGAGGAGCTGCCGACGCCTCAGCCCGGGCCATGTCTGTGTAAAGGCCTTTGGGGTCCAAGGACTTGTCCGGGACCGGGCCGTGCTTCTGGGGAAAGAGGTCCCTCAAGAGGTTCGTGACGAGGTCTGCGAGCCGGGTCAAGCGATCCAGCAGGTGGTCGACCTGGGTCATCAGGCGGTCCAGGATCAGATGATGGGAGTCGGGCGGGAAGATAAGAGGGAGTTTCCAGTTTTTCGAGCGCTCCGGCGGTGGGATGCACCCTCCAGGGATGATGGCCGGAAGGCTCCCCGGAAGGTCGCTCTGGCTCACGAGGCGGCTCAGGAAGTCTCCCGAGATCCGGGAGAACTCGTCGGCCATCCCCGGCAGGTCCGGCCGCGACGGTTTCGTGAGGCCCCGGACGACACCGGCGGCGACGTCTTTCACGACGGGCGCCAGGACCGGAGCTAGCTTAACCAGGGTCGCCACGATGGGTAGCATAGCCTACCTCCGCAAGAAGGGTCTTCAGGAGACCCGTGCGGATGGCGGCAAGGGGTGACGACGGTCCGTCGTTTACAGGGAGGTATATGGGAGAAGGCCTCAGGTCTTGGGTCCCTGTGAGGAGAGCGTCTCCCCTGGAGAGGATCGGGTGTGGAGAGTGCGGCTGATGACTCCCGACCCGACACCCAGCACTAATGACGCCGATGCCTGGGGCCCAATCCCTGGTACTCGGGACCTTCACTCGTCCAGGATCAGCATGCAGTCCCCATAGCTGTAAAAGCGGTAGCGTTCCCGGACGGCTTCCCGGTAGGCCGCCAGGACAAACTCATAGCCGCCGAGGGCGCAGACCAGCATCAGGAGCGTGCTCCTCGGCAGATGGAAGTTCGTCAAGAGATCCCGGACGACCCGGAATTCGTAGCCCGGATAAATGAAGACGTCGGCCCAACCCGACAGGCGCGGCGGGTCTTGACGGGCGGCCGATTCGAGGGCCCGGGTCGTCGTCGTTCCGACGACCAGGACCCGGCGACCCTGGCGACGGGCAGTCTCGATGCAAGCCCACACGTCCGGGGAAATTTCGTACCACTCGGGGTCCATCCGGTGGTGCCGCACGTCGGGCGTCCGGACGGGCCGGAAGGTGCCGGGTCCGACGTGGAGCGTGATCTCACACCATAGGACACCCTTCTCCCGGAGCGCTTGGATCACGCGGGGCGTGAAGTGAAGGCCGGCCGTCGGGGCGGCGATGGAGCCTTGGACCTTGGCGTACACCGTCTGATACCACCGGCGGTCCCGCTCGGCCAGGCTTGGGTCCCGACGAACGATATAGGGCGGGACGGGCATCCATCCGATGTCGTCCAGCAGGGTCTCGAGCGGACGAGGGCTCTCGAACTGCAAGACCCAATCGCCCTCGGGGGTCTGAGTAACGACAGAAGCCCTCACCTCAGCCGGGAAATGGAGGACATCGTCGGGACGAATCCGGCGGCTTGGCCGGAGCAAAGCGTGCCACCGTTCAGGACCCGACCCCGCCTCCGATGAAAGCCGGCGGACGAGAAGGACCTCCACGGGGCGCTCCCGGTTCCCCCGGACGATGCGACCGTACAGACGAGCCGGCAGGACCCGGCTGTTATTGACGACGACGACGTCGCCTGCTTGTAAGAAGGCCGGTAATTCGACAAACCGTCGATGCACCCAGTGCCGCTGACGGAGCCGCAGGACCATCATGCGGGCTTGGTCCCGTGGCTCGACGGGCGCTTGAGCGATGAGCTCCCGCGGGAGTTCGTAATCGTAGGCCGACAGAGAGAATACAGACTCCATGACGCCGGCAGGCCGCGGCCCCCACTGTAGGGCTGCCCCCGAAACCGCCCTCCCCTCGATTTTCGGCGTTCAGCATGGAGTGTTAGGAATTCGGTTTTTACTGAAATAATACCCGAATCCCCCTGCGGCAAAGCACTACTTAATGCCGTACTTCTCCTTGAATTCCGGCCATGAGAGTTGATAGAACAGCTTGTTCTTTTCGATGTAAAACTCCCACTGCGCGGGGACCTCGTCCTGCGGGAAGATGGCCGAAACCGGGCATACCGGCTGGCAAGCCCCGCAGTCGATGCACTCCTCGGGGTGGATGTAAAGCTGGTCGACCTCGTCGTAAGCGACCTGGACGTCCGGCCGATATCCGGCCGCCTCCCCCTTCTTAGGATGGATGCAATCGACGGGGCACGCGTCCACGCAGGCAGTATCCTTCGTACCGATGCAAGGCTCGCAGATGATGTACGTCATGGCCGACCTCCACCCGGAATTACCGGGTCATTATAGAGGACCCATCCGGGCTGTCAAATTCGGGGGGCGGTACAAGGTTCGTGGGGATGGCTCCGTCACCAGAGTCGGGGCCGGCCCCCGGCATCGGGAATCCGTCTAAGAAACGTCCTCACTGGGGCGTCCCACGTCCGCTTCTCCCAAGGGCCTAACGCCCCAGACCCGACACCGGATGCCGATCTTATTTTAGGTCGGGGACCGATCTTTTCCATCCGTCAAGTAACGGGTCACCGACACAAAACGCTCTGCTTCGACACTGGACCAATGGCCCCCCATGAGATAAAATGAAGAAGACCCTCGACGGCAGGTCTTCTCGATGTGGCCACCCCGAGACGACTTGGGCTTTTTCATCCGGGCTCTGGTTCAACAGAAGTGTTCCGGTATCATCCGCCGGGGGCGGTCGCCCGTCCGACGGAGCTTGTATTTTCATGAAGGCCGCTTGGTCTTTGCCCATTCGAACGTGAAACGGGAGAAATTGGGCTTCCTTCTCATCCAACAGGGCATCCTCGCCTCGGAGGCAGAGCTTCAATCCATCTTGCAGGCTAAGGGCACCGAACGTTTAGGCCACTACCTGGTCCAGCAAGGTATGCTCATCCAGCAAGACCTGCAGCGTCTCCTGGAACTCCAGGTCCGGACGATCTTCACGGCCTGTTTTTACGACGATGCCCCCTTTGGGTGGGAAGAACGGCCCCAGCCCGTCCTACCGGACCTCATCGTGCCGGTCGACCTGGGCGCCCTGGTCGAGGAAGTCGTCCTCAACGACCCGCGCCCCGAAGCATATCTGAGACGCCTGCCAGAGACCTCTTGGTGGATTACTCAGAGCGACCAAGCGGTCTTTCGACGGGCATTCTTCCACGTCGAAGACCAGCTCTTGCGGAGTCAGGTCATCCACCCTCGGCGAGTCCAGGAGCTCCTCCACCAGGGTGGTCTTCCGCCCCAGGAATCGGCACGGCGCTTGTACCTGGGCCTTCTATTTGGATACTTGATGGCCCATCCTCCCGAGCGGTACGAGAGGGTGGCCCCCCAGTTGTGGTCAGCCGGCAGTGAGTACCTGAACCCCCTGCCACCCGATTGGGAGGTCCTGGCCGACCGGTCGGCCGACGTGACGACCTGGGAACTCTTTGCCCTGCCGCCGGACTCGCCCTGGGAACGGGTCCAGGAACGCTACGAGCAGTTCCGGGACTGGCTCTTGCCTATCCGGTACCGGAAGGACCTGAGTCCTGAGAAACAGGCGAAAATCGAACGCCTCATCCAGCGAGTCGAGAACGCCTATCGGGAAATTCGTCGCTCCCTCGACATGCAGACGCCGGCCTTCGGGATTCCCATCGGGGACCTATCCACGGAGACTTTGCTCCAGCGGGCGGAGACCTTCATCGAGCAGGGTCGCTTCGAGGAAGCCAACCATCTCCTGACGCAGTATCGGACCGTCCTTGAAAAGAACGGCCGCTTTTATTACCTTATGGCCCTGGCTTTAGCTCATCAGGGAGAAACGCAACCGGAAGCGGAGGCCTACCTGCAGAAGGCCCTCGAGCTGGAACCCTTCAACTGGGATTATTGGGTCGAGTTGGCCGTGTTGTACAAAGATATGGGTCAGGTCCAGCGAGCTATCGAGACTCTCGAAAGGGTCTTACGGCAAGAACCCCAGCATTTCCGGGCTCAACAGCTCCTTCGGCTCTACCGGGCCTGGCACGAGGCACGCCATGATCGTTGACGGCCATGCTCACCTGGAGGACTCCCGCTTCGACCCAGACCGTTCGGAAGTCTTGGGCCGAGCCTGGGAAAACCACGTCCGGGCGATCCTGACCGTCCACTGCGACCTGGAGCCTCGTCGGGCGCAACTCACGTTGGACCTCACCGAACGGTACCCCTTCGTGTGGGCAGCCTTCGGCCTTCATCCCCACGAGGCCCGCCGATGGGACGAGACGGTAGCCCATCGACTGACGCGGTACTGGACTCATCCCCGCGTCGTGGCCATCGGGGAAACTGGCCTGGACTACCACTACATGTATAGCCCCCGGGAGGCGCAACGGACTGTCTTCGCCTGGCACATCGCCCAAGCCGTCGAGCGGGCCCTCCCCCTCGTGGTCAATACCCGAGAAGCCCATGGCGACACCTTAGCCCACTTACGCGAGGCCCCGATCGAACGGACGCCAGTCATCATTCTCTGCTATACGGGCTACGCCGAGA
>JANXAA010000300.1 GCA_025061865.1 Acidobacteriota bacterium
TCCAGGCGGAGGGCCAGACCCTTGTCCCCGCTGTGGACGATCCGGCCGTCGACCATCACGTGGACGTAGTCCGGCTCCAAGTAGTGCAAAATCCGGGGATAATGCGTGATGATCAGGATGCTCATGTCGCCGTCCCGCTGGGCCTGGATGGCCTCGGCGACGATGCGCACGCTGTCGATGTCGAGGCCCGAGTCGATCTCGTCCAACAAGGCCATTTTAGGCCGGAAGACCATCATCTGGACGACCTCAGAACGCTTCTTTTCACCGCCCGAGAAGCCCACGTTGAGATGTCGCTGGGCAAAGTCCGGATTGAGTCGAACGTCCTCGAGTCGGCTTCGGAGGAACCTGCCAAAGCCGAGCAGGTCCCGAGGCGCCGGGCTCCCGTCGGCCCCGGCCTTCCGGCGGGTCGTCAGGGCCGTCCAGAGGAAACGGCCCATCGGGACGCCCTGGATCTCTTGGGGGTACTGGAAGGCTAAGAACATCCCTGCCATCGACCGCTGGTGGGGCTTCATTTCGAGGACGTTCTGGCCGTCCAACCAGACCTCGCCTTCCGTGATCTGGTACTTGGGATGGCCCATTAGGGCCAGGGCCAGGGTACTCTTGCCGGAGCCATTAGGTCCCATGACGGCGTGGAGCTCGCCGGGATAAATCGTCAGGTCGAGACCTCGGACGATTTCCTTGTCTTCTACGACGACATGTAAATTACGAATTTGAAGCCGGGGTCGCCGGACGACCTGCATGAAGAACCTCCATGGGGTTTGAGGATAGGGGCAGTAAGTCTGCCAAAGTCGTCGACTCCAGGGCCTTCAAGATGACCTGCTGGAGCTGGTTCCAAAACCGGAGTTGAGTGCAGTTTTGGGAGATGAAGTAGCATTCCTCGGCTCCGAAGTAGCACTCGAAGAGATGGAATTCGCCTTCAACGGCCTCAAAGATTTCCCGGACCGTAATGGCCTGGGGGGGCTTGCGCAAGACGTAGCCGCCGTCCCGGCCAACAGTCGAGCGCACGAGGCCTTTTCGGACGAGCCGGTTCATGACCTTGGCCAGGTAGGGTTGGGGGACACGAGTCGACTGGGCGATGTGGTGGAGGTCCCCCGTCCGGTACATCCCCAAGTAGACGAGGGCTCGGATCGCATAGTCGAGGGAACGGCTGATACGCACAGGACCTCCCCCGTCCGGGTCCGCTAAACCTGGACAACGTGGACTCAATTTGTCTATTTCATAATAGGCCCCTTGATCCACTTTGTCAAGGACAGGCCGGCCGACCGGCTCGGGGTCGGCCGGATGGACGCAAGATGCGGCCTCCCGACCCCACTCGTTAGAGCGGGGCCTTTAGAACCCAAATCTGGGGACCGACCGTGATCTCTTGGGTCCGCACCGCCATGCCGGCAGACCGAATCCCCTAGCCCTTACATCCCCACCTCCACACGTCTCGGCTATAATGCCCCAGGGAGGTACGCCATGGCAGACCCGACCCACGTGGCCCATTTGGACGCCGGCGATTGGAATGAGTGGCGGGCGGCTTACCCGCACATCACGCCCGACCTCAGTCGGCTGGACTTGACCGGTCGAGACCTCCACGGTCTCAACCTGCAAGGGGTCGTCCTGCAGTCGACGAACCTCGCAGGAGCCGACCTCTCGGGCTGTGACCTCCGGGGCGTTCAACTCCGCATGACTCGTTTGAACAGGGCCCGTTTTCAGGACGCCGTCCTGGACGGGGCGGACCTGAGCTTCCAAAACCTTCTGGAGGTCGACTTCACGGGGGCTTCCCTGCGGCACGTGGACCTTCGCAACAGTGAACTTCACGGGAGCTGCCTGGACGGGGCGGACCTCTCCTACGCCCGCCTGGACGGCGTCTCTATGGTGGGGTGTTCTCTCCGAAACGTGCGGATCTTCAAGGCCTCCATGCTCCGGGCCCGGGTCCGGGGTGCCGATTTCACAGGGTCTGTCTTTGAGGAAGTCGACCTTTCCGAGTCGGACGCCCCCGAGACTCGCTGGCGGGAAGCCGAATGGAGGCAGGTCCTGGCTCAGCGAGTGAACTTGACGCGGGCGAACTTCTACCAAGCTCGATGGGACCAAGTCCAACTGCAAGGTGCTCAGATGAACGGAGCCAACTTACGCTTCTTGCAGGCTCATCGGGTTCAGATGGAAGGCGTGGCCCTCGAGGGGGCCGACTTGACGGGGAGCCGATGGTCTAACAGTGTCCTTCGCCGGGTGGCGGCCCGTCATACGCAGGTCGATGGGGTCACGATGGAGCAGGTCAGCCTGGACGGGAGTGTCTGGGACGGCGTCGATTTCCATACGGCCCACCTGAAGGCCGTCACGTGGACCGGCGCCCGGCTGAATGGCTGCCGTTTCACGGGCATGCACCTGCGGACGGCCGATTTCCAGCAGGCCCAGTTGGTTGGTGCGGATTTTACGGAAGCTGACTTGCGGGGCGTTCGCCTGGACCGAGCCAACCTGGAGGGGGCTGTATTCCGACGGGCAAACCTCGAGCGAGCCGGCTTCTCGGGGGTGCACGCCCCGAGGGCCGACTTCGGACGGGCGAACCTGGCCCTGGCTGACTTACGAAATGGCCACTTCCAGTACGCCGACTGCCGCTTCGCCATCCTTATAGGTGCGGACCTAACCCGGGCTCGGATGGACTATGCCCAGGTGTCCCATGCGGACCTGACGATGGCTCGCGTCGGACGGGCGTGGTGGTGGGGTGCTGACCTAACCCACGCTCGAGTCCGGGGTCTGTTCGCCTGGCGGGCCCTGCTCCGGATCGGTCGTCTGTTGTTTGCAGTCCTTCGGAAAGTCGGGGACATCCGCCGGACACGCAAAGAAGTCCACCGCCGCAAGGCTGAAGAATTCTTGCGGGAACGTCGAAGTTCGAGGTGACCCATGACGCAACCCAGAGACGAGTATCTGGACCCCAGGACGGTTCGACGTTTCGGTCTATTCGTCAAGTATCATCATTCCTCAGCTTCTGAGACGACCGGCCGGGTCGTTCGAGAAATCCGAACCTCGGGAGGCCAAGCATATCTGCCCGAGACTTATCGGGGTCGCCTAGGCGAGTTCGTCGAGCGGGAGTCGCAGTGGCTTCCCCCGTCCGAATGGGCCGCCGCTATCGACTGTATGGTCGTCATCGGCGGGGATGGGACATTCTTGCAAGCCGTCCGGAGCATTGCCGGCCAGCCGATTCCCGTCCTGGGTATCCACCTGGGTCGGCTGGGCTTCCTGACCGAAGTGACGGTCGAAGAGGTCCCAGCTGTCTTCGAAGCCTTCCGCCAGGGCCGTCTACAGGTCCAGCCTCGGACGATGCTTCAAGCGACTATCGAACGG
>JANXAA010000301.1 GCA_025061865.1 Acidobacteriota bacterium
GGCGTTCGACGCGGAGGCCCGCCGATTCAGAGAGTGGTGACACTGGTCTAGCGGGAAAGCCTTCGGTTTCGATTGTCACATACAAGTGACCGGAGCCCCGGTGGCGGAGCACGAGGCTATCGAGAAGGGTCGCGTTTTCGACCGTCCACGCCAGGCCCTGAGGTGTGGCCACCGGCCGGACCAGGCGGCCGTCGGCTCGAAGTTCGGCTTCCGGCAGAGATTCATATCGCACGTGGCCTATGCGAAGCCCCAGGGCCAAGAGGGCCCAAGCGAGTTCCTGCGTATTGTAGAGGTCGCTAGATTTCTGAAGGCGTTCGACCAGCGTGCGAACGAGGCCCTCGTGCTCTGGCGCTCCGGGATAGAGAGTCTCCAGGATGTAGAGTTGGACGCCTAGTGCCCGGAGGGGTGAGTAAAAGTCATCGGCAAGATGGTATCCGTCTTCCGGACGCTGTCGAAGCGTCGCCTGGAGGGCCTTCTCGGCCGTCGCCGTACGGCCGCCGTGGTAGAGGGCTCCGATGAGAAAGAGCCGATCCTCAAAAGAGAGCTTCTGTTCAAGTAACTGGCTGATACGTTCCAGGTCAGGCCCCTGGAGCCGACGACCTAAGGCTAAGACGTAGTAGCCAAAGGGTCGAGCTCGGGCATGACCCTCGATGTATCGCAGGGCATCTTCTAGGGTCGACGCCGGTACGGGATAGCCTGCCTGCTGGGCAGTTAAGAGTACGAAGGTCGTATAGATGGACGCCCACTCGACCGGCTCGGCTCCACCCGGCCAGAAGGCAAAGCCGCCGGAGGGCGTCTGCAGGGCGACTAGCTGCCCGATGCCGCTCCGGACCCGGTCGGCCCAATTCCACTCCCGCGCGAAGGCCGGGTCGAGACGTTCGACAATCGATGGAAACCGCAGGAGGGGCAAGAGCGACGAGGCTGTTTGCTCGACACAGCCGTACGGATACCTTATCAAATACTTCAGGTGGGTCAGAGACAGGAGGCCCTGGATGGGCGACAAGAGAATACGGGTCCTCTGCATGAAGGGGAGCCAATCTCGGACGTAGGGCCGCAGGTCGGTCTCCCCTGGCGGGACGGCGATATAGACGGCCCGACGCTCGTAAGGTCGGTCCGGCGAAACGGTTAGACGGAATGTGTCAGTGTATCGATCACCGGACCAAGTGGCCTGAATGCGGACCTCCAAGGTCCCCATCCGACGAGTCACCCGTAGGGGCACCCAGACGGTGCGTGTTTCCTGAGGCGGTAATTCGACCGTCCGAGGCGGCTGGTCCAGGAACTCTGCCCCATCGACTTCGAAGCCCAAGCGGACCGTCTCGGGGCGGGCCGCCGTGTTGGTCAGCGTCACGGGGAATCGGAAAGTATCTCCGGCGTGAGCAAAGCGAGGCAGCGTCGGAAGCACGACGACATCCGAGCTGACCCGTACGGACGTTTCGGCACTCCCGAGACGTTCGACGTCAGCCGCCACGACCATCACGCGAAGCCGGCCCTGGTAAGGCGGGACGGCGAAGGTCACTTCCAAAAGCCCCCGGTCGTCGCTTCGGACCAACCCGCTCCAGTACGAGACCAGACGCATGAAGGTCGGCGCCGACGTCAGAACAGGCCGCTCGCCGCCGCCTGTCGCCTGAACGACTTTGCTAATGACCCATCCCAGGGTCTCGGCTGTGCGGACGACGGACGCCCAGGGGCCAAACACGGCTCCATAAGCGTCTGGGGTGGCAAAGCGGGTAATCTGCAAAATCCCTTCGTCTACGATGGCGACGGTTGCCTGGAAGGGGCGGTCGCCTCGGACGCGCACTTTTAGGTCAGCACCGGGCCGGACGCGTTCAGGCGCCTCGACGGCCAAGCCGAGCCGATGTCGGTTCGGCCGTACGAGCAGGCGCTGGACACCGAAGGCTCGAGTGACGGCATAGCTGGAACCCGTCCGAAAGAGGAAGGCCGACACGTAGGCCGTCGGGACTCCCGTCGGGACTTGGAACTTCCACGAGGCCGTCGCGCCCCGAGCCTCTTGCCACTCAGAGCGGATGACGGTGTCCGTCTCCAAGGTCCACAAGATACGGCCCTCAAAGGGCAGGAGGGCTTGGGCTTCCACCGTCATCCCGTAATCGGCTTCCGACTTATCGAGTCGAATTTTCAGAACCTCGGGCGAATCGGGTCGCTCGGCCTCACCCCAACCGCCCCAGCCAGCCAGTTCAATCCGGGCCGTCGCCCCAGAGTCCGGGTCCAGGACCTGAACGACGTAGTCGTACCAGTAATCGGTCGGTGTGAACTGGACCTGGAAACGGCCGCCCTGGGCTGTTACGGGTATCGCTTCGGTCATGGGAAATGTCCGTGCCGTCCATTGCCATCGGAAGCCGCCCTGGGGGTCATAGACGCGAACGTAGTCCCGAGAAACCATGTAAATCTCGTAGGTGAGACGAGTCTTCCCAGGAATCAGTTGGCCGTCCAGGTTAAGGACGACACCCTGGACTTGAACGGGTCGGCCCGGAAGGATGCGCCGGTGGGCCGGTTTCAATCCGATGAAGACCGGGAATCGATGGACCGTCGCTTCGGCCCGTCCCTTAGTCGAGCGGCCGCTACCGGCCTCGAAGACGTCCAATTCCAAAGTCAGTCGGACCGGATTCAGGAAACGCTGCAGGTCTGGTAGACGGCACGTCACGACGGCGCTCCCTTTTTCGTCAAGTCGGCCCTCGACCTCGACTTGAGCCGAGGGGGCTTCCTGGTCGGGACTCCGCACGTAGCCAAAGGTGTAATCCGGAAACTCCGGCGACCGAAAGGGCGCCTCTGTGAATTTACAGGTGCCCTTATACGTCTCTCCGGCGGCCGGGGCCCCGAACAGGTAGTCGGCTTGGACCCGAAACGCCAGCTCTTCCCCCGCCTGGAATCGAGGCTTTTCCGGTGTGACCCGGACGGTCATCCTTTCGGGGACGAATGTCTCGATGAAGACAAACCCCGTCGTCGCCAATCGCTCGCCGACCCATACCTCCAGGGCGTACCGGCCGGTCGGGGCGTTCGGAGGCGTTTGAAAGGCAAAGGCTTTCATGCCAGTGGCGTCCGTCGAGCCAGCCAGTTCGGTAAAGGGTCGTCCCCGGGGGTCCTTGACCCGGACGACGACCGGAAGAGTCAGACCCCGAAAGCTCCCCCGCTCTCGCAAAATGACGGCTAAGTGGACTTCCTCGCCAGGCCGGTAGAGGTCTCGTTCCATGTAAACATAGGGCACATAGTTAACGGTCCAGTGGTTAGGACCCGAGACTTCGAAGGGTTCTAAGGACAGGGCGGATGTCTCCAAGTGCAGGAACGTC
>JANXAA010000302.1 GCA_025061865.1 Acidobacteriota bacterium
TTCTGGTGTCAGGAACAGCATCTTGGCTAATTGCTGAGTGATCGTCGAACCACCCTGGACGACCCGACCAGCTCGGAGGTTATAATACATCGCCCGCAGCATGCTCAGGGGGTTGATCCCCGGATGCCGGAAGAATTCGTCGTCCTCGACGGCCAAGATGGCCGCCCGCAGGAGAGGCGGGATGTCCTCGTAGCGCTCGACGGGGATTCGCTTCTGAACAGCGAACTCATAGAGGGGCCGGCCGGCCATGTCATAGACGACCGAGGGAAGGCTCGGCCGGAGCTTCTCTAGCTCTCGGACCCGTTCGGCCAAGCCAGAGACGGACGTGAACGTCCATCCGACGGCGACCCCGACGCCGATCGAGAGAGCCCACACCAGCGAGGCCAAAAACCAAAACCACGAAAAGGACCGCCGGGCCTTCAGGCCTTTCACCGGCGGCGTCTCGGGCCTCTCTGACGGCTCCTTCTTCCACTTCCGAACCATCGTCTATCCATCGACGAAGGAAACCCGGAGAGCAAGATACAGGATGCAAGACATGGGATGCAAGAGAAGGTCCCAGGAATACATAAACAATCCTACCCCCGCCATTCGAAATCAGGGATTAAGCCGCCGAGCATAGGCCAAGCCCTCCGCCCGCGTGTGGAAACGACCCCGCTCCCAGTCCCTTCGGAGACGCTCCAACAGACGGCCGACGGCCGGACCCGGCGGGAGGCCCAGGCCCTCGACGAGGTCCGCCCCCCGAAGGGGAAACGTCCATTCCTCAGGGGACCCCCAGAGGACTCGCTCGGCGACCCGCCGGGCCAGGTCAACGAATTCGTCCCGGCGGCGGGCCTCCATCCGAGGCCCCGCCTTACCGAATTGGTCGGCCGCCGCCAAGATAGCCAACCAGGGCGCCTCTGGCCCGAAGCGTCGGAGCAAGTAAGCCGCCGACGGCCCGAGTCCCATCGCCTTCCAGGCCTCCAGGGGGACCATGTGATAGCGTACGAGCCATCGAACCCAATCTCGAGCCAGGTGAGACAGCCGGAGTCGTTCGAGGAGGCCGTCCACGATACGGGCCCCGGCCTCAGCATGGCCGATAAAGGCATAAATACCCGGCCGTCGGACGGACCGGACGTAGGGTTTGCCCACGTCGTGTAACAAGGCGGCCAGCTTGAGAAAGGGGTATCGCGGGAAATCCATGGCAAAGGGCGTCTCCCGGGCTTGCCGGACGAGGTCTCGGAGCCGGTCGTCTGAACCCAGGGTCTCGACGACCCAGCTGACGGCCTGGACGACCTCCAGCGTGTGGCCCCATACGTCCTTATGGTGGTAGCCGCCCTGCTCGCATCCCTTCATGGACCCGACGTCTGGAAAGAGGGTCTCCCAGAGGTCGTCCTCGTCGGCCGCTTGGATCCACACGTCTGCGTGGGGTGCCATCAGCCACTTGAGAATCTCGACGTGGAGTCGCTCACCCGGAACGGTCGTGAGGGCCGGCATTTCTAAGGCCAGGTACTGCCGAGTCGTCGGTTCGATCTGGAATCCCAGCTGGGCAGCCAACCGATAGGCCCGTACGATCCGGACGGGGTCGTCCCATAGGTTCTCCGGCCGGACGACCCGTAGGATGCCCCGTTCTAAGTCGGACCGACCGCCCCAGGGGTCAATGACGGCCTCAGGACGGATAGCAGATGGCTCATAGTCATCTCCCATGAGCCACGAGCCATGAGATAGGACCGGGCCGGTCCACTCAATGGCCATGGCATTTATCGTAAAATCTCGACGGGCCAGCTCGTGTCCGATAGGGCCCTCAAAGAAGACGACATCGACCCACCGGTCCGTGGATCGAGCATAGGGGGTAGGGGGTAGAACGTTTGGCCCTTTGCCCCCTGCCCTTGGCCCCTTCAGGACCCACCGATAGGCGCGTTTCTCAGCCTGGAGGACGACGACCGAGTCGCCCCGGGCGGCGACCATCCGCTGAAAGTCAGCGATGATGTCAGCCCATCGGGCGGCCTCAGGTATCTGGACGGCCACGTCAGCGTCCGGGGACTTCCGGCCCAGTAGTAGGTCCCGGACCGTCCCGCCGACCCAAAAGACCCGCAGGCCCTGCCCGACGGCCCACCTCCACAGGTCTTCCATCCACATGCTTAGCTCGGTTGGGTGCCACATCCCAGGTCTCAGGTCCCGGTCCAACCACCCGCATCGCATGTCGTCTCGCTGTCCTCCCTGGGACCTGATATCCGGGACCTTATGCCCCGCCGGACGGCCGACTCCGCCGGATACGGTCTAAGGGGATCGGCTTCCGTCCCTGAAAGCCCTCGTCGGGTCGATGGTAGTACAGGATGCGGGCCTCGTCCAACTTCCAGCACCAGTAAACGGGCTCACCCTCCAGCTCACCGGGGAAGTCGACGAGACCTGTCTCGACGTCCCGGACGATGACGCCCCGGCGCTGGATCGACTCGAGGAAGCGCTGAAAGGTTGACTCCCGTCGCTGAATGCGCCGGACGATAGCCGTCGTCTCGAGGAGGGCATAGTATCCACCGCTTAGACGGATCCGTTCCCGGAGACGTTCCAGCCAGGCCTGACTCCGACGAGTCGCCTGATAGAGTTCCCGCAAGCGTCGGAGCTGGGGCTCCAGTTGACGTCGCAGGGCTTCAGCCTCTTCCAGGGTAAACGTCAGGGCCATCGTCGAAGCTCCGTGACGGCGGCGTCACGTCTTATCGAGACTAACTTAAGGTCAGGCGGCCGGTTCGTCCATGACTGGACGGCGGGCGTTGGGGCACCTATAATCTAAAGCGAAATTGAAGTTTAAGAAATCCAGGGTCTGGAAGCCCCCATTCCAAAAGGTTGAACTCGGGGCGCGAGGTACTGGATGGCCGATGTCGGGCAGAGGGCCCCCATCCAACACCCTGCGCCTTGCAGCCTGGATCTCCGTCGATACGGACGGGACGCCGTGAAGACCTTGGAAGGGCCAGAAACCGAACGTCTCTGGACCATCGGGGAGGTCGTCGCCTACCTCAAGCTCCGATTTCCCGAGGTGACCGTCAGCAAAATCCGGTTCTGGGAGCGCCAGGGCCTCCTCCAGCCCCGTCGGACGACAGGCGGCCACCGGTTGTACGGCCCGGCCGACGTCGAGCGTCTGGCCCTGATCCTCCACCTGCGGCTCCGACGGCGCCTGCCCCTGCGGGTCGTCCGGGCCATCGTCCGTCGGATAGAGGCAGACCCGCAAGCCGAGCCGACCCTGATGGAGCTGTTCTTGCAGACGGCCGCGGCGAACGGCTGGGAGGCCCGGCCCATCGAGGACGTTCGTCGAGAGCTGGGTTGGTCGGCC
>JANXAA010000303.1 GCA_025061865.1 Acidobacteriota bacterium
TAGCCCGGCGTTGGTTAAAGCGTCGTTCCATCGAGGCCGGATGGACTCACCTGCGGGCGATCGAACAGGCCTTTATCGAGGACTTACTGCGAATGGCGGATGCGACTGAGGGCGTGCGAGCCTTCCAAGAAAAGCGGCCGCCCCAGTGGGTCCACCGATGATTGAGGGGTCTGGGGCTCCAGACGAATTACTCAGTCGTCGGGACATCCGCAGGTTCTTTGGAGGCCGGGGCCACGTCGACTCCCTCGGCCTGCCAAAGGCCCTCGGCAATCAGGACCGCCTCGCAGACTTGGCGGAGGGGGATCCGTCTCTGCATAGCCGTCTGCTGGAGCCAACGGTGGGCGTCTGCTTCGCTCATGCCCCGGCGCTCGATGAGGACCCACTTGGCCCGCTCGAGGACCTTACGGACCTCAAGGGCTTCCCGAGCCCGGCGGACCTCCGCCTCTAAGACGATGGTCCGTAGGAAGGCCGCCACGTGCGGAGAGAGGTTACCTAAGAGTTCGAGGGTCGAATTGTCCAAGCCTGTGTCGGCGTAGGCGAGGATGACACCGACCCACTGACGGCCGAACCGTAGGGGCGCGACGCCGACAGAGTCTTCGTATACGAAGGGGCCCTGGGACCGGAGCAGGCGGTCGAATAATGGATGGGACGACCGAATCCGTATGCCCCGAGGGCCCTGGAACCGTTGCTTCTCCGGCTCGTAAATGAGGACTCGACACGTGGGGACTCCCAGAATGTCCTCCAGCATCTGGCCGATGAAGGTCAAGGCCTCGTCGACGACGCCCCGGTGGTTATCGACGACTCGGGCGAGCCGGAACAGGGCCTCCAGGTGCTTGGCCCGCTGCTTGGCCTCGACGTACATCCGGGCGTTTTCGATGGCCCGGGCGACCATGTTGGCCAGTGCGAGCAGGAGCTCGGTCTCCTCCCGGGAGTGCTCATGGGGCTGGGCGTGCTGGATGTTCATGACGCCCAGGAGCTGGCCCTGGGAGGCGACGAGGGGCGCCGAGAAGAAGGCCTCATAGCGGTCCTCTGGCAGGCTGTGGAAGAACTTGAAACGTTCGTCTTCATAGGCCCGGGCCGGGAGGGCCACGACGCTTTGCCGCTCGGCAACCCAACCCGTGATGCCCTCACCGAGCTTCATCTTAATGCGGCCGATATGCCGGGGATGGGGGGAACTCGCCCCGTACAGGACGAGCTCCCGGGACGCTGGATCCATCACATAAATCAGACAGGAGTCGGCCCCCGTCAATCGGGCTACGGCCCCGGCGATGGCATTCAGCAGAGGTTTGAGCTCCAGGCCAGCCCCGAAGACCTTGATAATTTCCCCTAAGACCTCGAGGCGGTCTGAGAGCATGCGACCGTTCCCTCCGTCATCGGTGGTCATGCGTCATAGTATAGGTAAAACTCATAGGGATGGGGACGGAGTCGGACGGCGTCGACTTCCCGCTTCCGCTTCAGCTCGATCCAGGTCTCGATGACATCCGGGGTGAACACGTCGCCCTCGAGCAGGAAGGCATGGTCTTCCTCCAGGGCCCGGAGGGCCTCCTCCAGGGACCCCGGCACCTGCTTGATCTTGCGGAGCTCTTCCGGCGGTAACTCGTAAAGATCCGTGTCCATAGGGTCACCCGGGTCGATGCGGTTGCGAATGCCGTCGAGGCCGGCCATCAGCATGGCCGCAAAGGCCAGGTAGGGGTTCGCTGTCGGGTCGGGACAGCGGTACTCCAAGCGCTTGGCCTTCGGCGACGAAGAAATCATGGGGATTCGGATGCTCGCACTGCGATTCCGCTGGGAATACACCAGGTTGACGGGCGCCTCGTAGCCCGGGACCAACCGCCGATACGAATTGGTCGTCGGAGCACAGAAGGCCAGCAAAGCCGGCGTGTGCTTGAGCAAGCCCCCGATGTAATACAAGGCCAACTCGGAGAGGCCGGCGTACCCCCGCTCGTCGTAGAACAGGTTCCGACCGCCCTTCCACAAGCTTTGGTGGGTGTGCATCCCAGAGCCGTTGTCGCCGAAGAGGGGCTTGGGCATGAATGTCGCCGTCCGGCCATACGACCGGGCCACGTTCTTCACGATGTACTTGTACATCAAGACGCAGTCGGCCATCCGGGTCAGGGACTGAAAGCGGATGTCGATTTCGCACTGGCCTGCCGTGGCGACCTCGTGATGATGAGCCTCGACCTCGATGCCGGCCTGGATTAGGCGGAGGACGATCTCGGAACGGATGTCCTGAAGCGTATCGACGGGCGGGACAGGGAAGTAGCCTTCCTTCCAGCGGGGTCGGTGGCCTAAGTTGGGACGGCCCTGGTCCCGGCCGCTATTCCAGATGCCCTCCTCGGCGTCGATGAAGTAGTAACAACTATAGGCGTTCTGGTCGTACCGAACGCTGTCGAAGATGAAGAACTCCAGCTCCGGCCCCCAGTAGCTCACGTCGGCGATGCCCGTCTGGATGAGGTACCGCTCGGCCTTCTTGGCGATGTACCGTGGGTCCCGGCTGTAGGGCTGGCGGGTGACGGGGTCATAGACATTGCAGATGAGGCTCAGCGTGGGGACCTCACAGATGGGGTCCACGACGGCTGTCGTCGGGTCGGGGATGAGAATCATGTCGCTTTCGTGAATGTGCTGAAACCCCCGGATACTGGAACCGTCGAATCCGATGCCCTCATCGAAGACGTCTTCGGTCAACTCTTGGATCGGGATGCTGACGTGTTGCCACGTCCCCGGTAGGTCCACGAACTTGAGGTCTACGATAGCCACTCCCTGTTCCCGAGCGAAGGCGATGACCTCCCGGGGTTTTGTCCAAGTCTGAACGGTCGACTTCACCGTACGATTAGTTCCCCGTGTTTCTCGCGTGATCATGATACGCCTCCTTTATCGGAAGGAAGCCCGGACGTCGAACTGACCGAGGCCCGCCCCATGAGGGACGGGATTTGTTCGATGAGCTGTTGGAGCTTCATGCCCGTCAGGGTCTCGATGACCGTCGGGAGCTGGGCGATGACCCGGGTGACGTCCGCCGTGATGCGGCTGACGCCGGCCCCATCGCCGTTGCCGCCGACCAGGACGATCTTGTCGACTTTGGCCAAGGGCTCAGCGATAGCACTGGCCAGGCGGGGCAGGACCTCAACGAACATTTGGGTGATGGCCGCCTCGTTGTATTCCCGCCAGGCCTCGGCCTTCTTGTGCATTGCTTCGGCCTCGGCCACGCCCTTAGCCCGCAGGGCCTCGGCCTCCGCATGGCCCATCGCCCGAATCTGCTCAGCCCGACCCTCGGCCTCGGCCTCCAGGC
>JANXAA010000304.1 GCA_025061865.1 Acidobacteriota bacterium
CCATCCCAGGTCATAGGGGATCAGGGACGTCACAGCCTCCGTCTTAGAGATCTTCTTGGACTTCAGGCGGGACCGCTCCAGCATGTTCAGGAAGTCCGTGTTCCCACCGACGTTGAGCTGGTACATCCGGTCAATGCGGACACCCCGGTCGACGCAGAGTTGAGTTAGGATGCGGTGGAGAATCGTCGCCCCGAGCTGGCTTTTGACATCGTCGCCGACACAAGGGATGCCAGCCTGCTCAAAGCGGGACGCCCATGCGGGGTTAGACACGATGAAGACAGGGATACAGTTGATGAAGGACACGCCGGCCTCAAGGCAGGCCTCGGCATAATATTCCGTAGCTTTCTGCGAACCGACGGGCAAGTAGTTGAGCAGGATTTCGGCTCCCGTCTCCTGCAGGACTCGAGCGACGGGGACGGGTCGTTCGTCGGCGACCACGAAGGTCCGCTCGGGGGGATAGTCCTTCATGTGGGCGGCCACGCCGTCCAAGACCGGCCCCATCAGGACTCGGACGGGCCAATCGGGCAAGTCCCGGCAAATGCGATAAATACAGTTTGGGGGGCTTAAGACAGCCTCCCGTAGACTTCGGTTGACTTTACGGGCATCGATGTCAAAAGCGGCGACGACCTCGATATCGCCGGGCGTATATCCGCCCATGTCCCAATGCATGAGGCCGATAGCCTCCCTGGGGTCCAGACTCCGGTAGAGTTCGATGCCCTCTAACAAGGCTGCCGCACAATTGCCGACACCAGCGATGGCGATACAAATCTTCCCCATGAAGCTCCTCCCCTCGCTGGAAATCATCGACCTGACGGCCCCCGAGGCCTCACCGTCTTGAGAATGATCCGGTGGGAAATCCACGACGACCCACTAAGACTGCCTAACCCTAAAAGGACTTCTCGAATTTCCACATCAGGAGCGCTATGATACGCTTATAGTAACGGAGGCCGTTGAGCCTGTCAATCCGGAGAGTTACACCATGAGGGGGTTTCCCAAAGCGCTGGTCGTCGGCGGCTTGATCGTCTTCAGCCTATTCTTCATTGCGCTGGGCATATGGGCCTTGCGACATATCGGGTGGCAACCCAAGCTGATGAGTGATGCCTGGTGGCCTCAAGAGACGGTCCTGGCGTTAGAGATTCCGAGGCTTTCAGCATGGATTCGGGCGATGGAGGCGAGTCCCGCCCAGCGGGATATCCGTCGGCCAGAGCTTTGGCCTGAACTCCAGGAGTACTTCCGGTCTGTTCAAGCCTGGGCCGACGCCCGCCTGCCAGCCGTCTGGCAGGCGCGAATTGACGAATGGGCCGCCCGGGGGAGGCTGACTCAGGTCGGACGAGTCGCAGCGGCCGTTTGGGTCCATGCACCGGAAGCGTGTCGCCAGGATAAAAGCTCCTGGGAGTGGGCCTGGATGGTCGAGGCCCCACCCGCCGTTTGGTCTGGGATCGAGCCCGGTCTTCGAGACCTATGGCGGGAATGGATGCGGTTCCTCGGAGCCGACGTTTCGCCGGTCGTCCACACCGACGGGACCCGTCACTTTATCACGTCTGCTCGGGGGTGGGGGGACCTGGCGGCCGTCCGGACCGGTCGCCGACCGGCCCTCCGGGGGACCCTAGCCGCTGCGGCTTGGCGTCGGCAAGTCCGCAGCCCCGGGGCCTACCTCTTACTGGTCCCTCGAGGCTTGGCAGCGTGCTTGCCGACATGGACCGGCGGCCCGCAGGTCGAGGAGGTCCTACGTCGTATCCGGGCCGTTACGTTGAGTAGTAGTATCCGGGGCGGTTGGCAGGACACAGTCCTGCAGGTCTGGCCGGAGGGACCCTGGCCAGCCCCTTGGGACCGGCTCATCACAAGGACGGCTATTCATAAGGAATTCTTCCGCTGGGTCCAGGATGAAGACCGTATCGTGGTGGTCCTGCACGTGGAGGACCCGGCCGAATGGATTCGATATATCCGGAGGACCCTACGTTCTGTCCGGGACGGCCCGCTACCGACAGGCGACGATGGCCTCTTGGAGAACTGGTCTGGCGACCTCCT
The DNA here is from genome assembly GCA_025061865.1 of Acidobacteriota bacterium. Taxonomy (GTDB): domain Bacteria; phylum Acidobacteriota; class HRBIN11; order HRBIN11; family HRBIN11; genus HRBIN11. The sequence continues at coordinate 2,029 of JANXAA010000304.1, forward strand.
CATCACAGCCAACCTGACTCAGCTGTGGCCCCAATGGCCGAGGCTCAGCGAGTCGGCTCTTTCTCAGGGACACACGGGGGTGTCCCTGGGTATGCTGTCGCAGGTCCTGAAATCCCTGGACCAGGCTCGCCTGAAAGTCCTGGTGGGTGCTCAGGACGCCGCTCGGTGGAAGCAGGCCTTGGAGGCCTGGGTCGAGCAGGCCCGACGAGGACGGGGACTCGTCTCGGTTACCCAAGTCCGGGACCGACCCTTTCCTCTCTATCAGGCGACGGCTCTCTTTCTCCCGACGGTCTCACCGACTTTTGGGGTTCATCCCGTGGGATTCGTTTTTACACTCCACGGTGCTCACATGGATGAAGTCCTGGAAGGTCGGGGTCTTACCAAGGGGGGTCTCTTGAAGGGAAAGCCCCGATGGCGGGTCCTCGACACTTTTGGGCCAGACCGATGGATGCTCTTTTTATACTTGGACGGTCCTTCTTTCTTGGCACTGGAACGGCCCCTGGAATTCCGCCCGGTCGGTACCCTGCCAGGGTCGACCCCGGACCCCTCGTTCCCGGTCTTATCCGCCCGACTGTGGTCGGACCTCCTCCGCCGGGCTGAAACCTGGCAAGGTCAGTTGACCAAGGCATGGTGTGATCCAGCCGCCTGTAACCTCCAGAGCCGGAGCGACGTGATCTTGCTCCCCCCTCCACCGGTCCTCCTGCGGCTCACGGCCTTGGCCTTACGAGACACTGTCGAGACATGGCGTGCGCGGAACGGTCGGTCCCCATGAGGGAAACAATGCCACATCCAGACGCGCCGACCACGGAGTTTTCGGCGGGTCTCCTAATCCTGCGAAAGACGGACCAGGGTTTCGAGTGGCTCCTGCTCCAGAAGCCGAATGGCCGATGGGAGTTCCCTAAGGGGAAGGTCGAAATCGGAGAGGCACCGCTCGACGCGGCCATCCGAGAAGCCCGGGAAGAAGTCGGCCTATCGGACCTCCACGTCATCGAAGGCTTTATGCATCCCGTCCGCTACACGTACCGGGACCGATGGCGCCGCCCGCCTGAGGTAGTGACCGTCGATAAGACGGTCGTCTTCTACCTGGCCGAGACCCACGAGACCACAGTGCGTCTCTCCAGAGAGCACCGGTCGGCCCGCTGGATGGCGACGGATGAGGTCTGGCGGGCCCTCGGGTACGATAACCTGCGAGACCTCTTCCGCCAAGCCTTACATTACCTTCAGCGAATCCAAT
>JANXAA010000305.1 GCA_025061865.1 Acidobacteriota bacterium
CCTTTCCCAAATCCTCGTCCCCTGAGAACCCCAGACCTAATCCCCATATACGGGATGGTCGGGACGAGAGGATTCGAACCTCCGACCCTGGCGTCCCGAACGCCATGCGCTACCAAGCTGCGCCACGTCCCGAGCCTTACACCTAACGAAGCCGTGCATTATAATAGTAGTCAAGTCTCCGGGTCTGTACAAGGGGCATTGCGGAACAGGGCCGGGTGTCGGGTCCCCAGCACAAGAGGCTATGGACGACAGACCCCAGACTTGCCGGGGTCACTGGGGGCTTCATTTCAACACGAGGTTAACTCAGGTCGGTAGTCCCTTTTCCCGGGACCCGGTTCCCTGGGACCCAAGACCTCGTTCGGAGTCTGCCAATGGCGACTCGTCTCGAGTGGACCGCCTTGGACGTTGCCCTTCACCGGCCAGCCGTCGTATTCCTCCACGCGTTTCCCATGGACCGCCGGATGTGGCGACCTCAGGTCGGGGCCTTAGCCGACTTGGGGATCCCGTGCATAGCCCTGGACTATCCCGGCTTTGGGGCAGCCCCGCCGTGGCCGTTTCTACCGACGATCGACGACTACGCTCGGTACGTCTTGGACACTCTGGAACGTCTGGGCGTTCCCCAGGCCGTGTACGTGGGCCTTAGCATGGGTGGGTATGTCGCCCTAGCCCTGTATCGCCAAGCCCCAGACCGGTTCCGCGGCCTCGTCCTAGCGGACACGCGGGCCACGGCGGACACGGAAGGGGCCCGGGAACGGCGCTTCCAGCTCATTGAGGCGACCCGTCGGGCCCGGTCCGTCGATCCTCTTGTCGAGGCTCATATCGATAAGCTCTTTACGCCTCGCACCCGGGCCGAGCGGCCAGGGGTCGTGCAAGAGGCCGAACGACTGATGCGGATGGCCTCTCCGGTCGGAGCCATCCAGGCTCTATGGGCGATGGCCGACCGGCCGGATTCGACGGGCCTCCTCCCCCGCATGAATTTTCCAGTCCTCGTCGTCGTCGGGGCCGAAGACCCCGTCACACCTCCGGCTGAAGCTCAAGCCATGGCTGAGTGCATCCCCCAAGCCGACTTGGTCGTCCTTCCGGAAGCCGCTCACTTGGCCAATATGGAACAACCCGAGGCGTTCAACGAAGCTCTGCGCAAGTATCTTGCTCGTGTCCTGTAGCGAGCGGGAAAGAGCAAATGGCGAGGGACGCGTAGCAGGGAGTGGCTCAGCCGTAACCCGACCCCAATGCCTCTTCTATATTTAGCTACCTTACTGCTTTACCATCCCCCTCACATCCCCCAACCCCGGCCCCGGGTCGGGCCTCAGGGGACACGCGAGCCGAGCGATTTTGACACATACCGGCGCCGGGTCGTTACGCTCCTGCGGTCGGCTTGGCAGGCCCTGGGTCGAACCGCCTTTGGGGGTCCGTATCGAATTCGGGGGCCCCAAGCAGGGCGATTTGGACAATTATCTCAGGGCTTAGCTGGATATGCTGAGCCGGGCCTTTTTGTGGGACGACCGGCATGTCTACGAAATCCACGCCGTATGGACGGGGGCGTCGGATATCGGCGTGATCATCGAAATCTATCGATTAACAAAACTGTAAAGTAGGGACCCAATGGTAAAGATGATGCCAAGAAGATTCATGGTGTTTAGACTCACGACGCAAGGTCAGGCGTGTTCTACACAGTCCGGGAGGCGGCCGTAGCGTTAGGCGTGTGCGTCTGGACGCTGTGGAAGCTCATTGACATGGGCGAGGTCCGAGTCGTCCGAGTCGGCCCCTGGGTCCGGATCGCCCAGGACGAAGTCGAGCGCCTGTATGCCCGATTTCATCGGAAAGAGGTCTTTTTGGTTCCTCACGATTTGGCCCGTTTGTGCCGGGTCAGCTATAAGTTTGTCCTTCGGGAAATCCATCGGAGCCATCTCCGGGTCCGCAAGCTCCAGACGCGGTATATCATTCATCCGGACGATGCGACCCGATGGCTTCAGGGGGAGGCGTCACGGTGCAGCTGACCCCTGAAGAGGAACAAGTCATATTCCGGTATCGGGACTTGGTCCGGACGCTGTACTCGTATGCTCTAGCGCCCGGAGAGTTCCAGGAAGTAAAGTGGCTGAGTCCTATATTACAGCAGGACTGAAAGGGAGGCCACGGCCGGCGTAGTCCGGAGCGGGAAGGCGACAGGCGACGCGACCTGGGGAGGGGGATTCCCCTACAGCCTCGGCCTCCAAGTTCCCGGCGGTGGAAGAATTTCGTGCTCTCTGCAGACAGTCGGTTACGGCGTCGATGACGGTCGTGCATCCGCCTCTAGGGATGCGGATCCGCACCTAGGACAGCAAAGCGTTGGTTGCCCACCTGAGACCACTGGATGAACGTTCCGCTTCAGAGGACTTCAATAAAGTGCCCCTCGCCCCGGGCGACCTGGATAAAGGGATGGAGGTTCCTAAAAGTATCCACTTCAAAGATACGCAGAAGCCGATCGTAGACAGACTCGTAAAAGGCCATCTCCTCCAGATTCCGTTCGTGTTTGGCCACAAGAAAGTCCCGCGGAAACCACGGGCCGTATCGTTGAGAACTTGGTAGCCCTGATTGTCCTTATACGTTGCCAAGGCGCGGACGTCGTCTTTGTTCAGCCTGGGCGCACGTCACGGAGGCGACTTGCCTTTACAGGCGTCGAAGCAAGCCGATGGCGATGCCGTGGATGCGAACCTTCTCCGGCGATAGGACCAGGGGCGCCATCTCCGAGTTGGCCGGCTGAAGGACGATATGACCGCCTCGCGTGTAAAAGCGCTTCAATGTTACCTCACCGTCGACTTCGGCCACGACGATCTCACCATTATGGGCCACGGGCCGATCCTCGACGATGATGTAATCCCCGTCCAGGATGTGGTCCTCGATCATGGAGTTGCCTCGTACACGTAAGACATAAGCCCGCTTGTGCCCGATCATCAGCTGAGGGACGGGGACCATCTCTTGAGTCGTGATCTTTTCGATGGGATGGCCGGCGGCGATGTAACCCATCATGGGGAGGTAAGCGACTCCGCTCTCGGCCCAGCCGGGGGAGGGGGCCAGCTCGATGCCCCGATGGCGACGGGGTAGGCGACGCAGGAAGCCTTCACGAGCCAGACGGTAGACATACTTGTGGGCGGAGGCCGCCGACGTGAAACCGAATTCCCGCATGATATCCCGGTATGTCGGGGCGTACCCGTGTTGTTCATAAAAACGTAGGATGTAATCGTAGACCCGCTTCATCTTGGGCGTCATCACGCT
>JANXAA010000306.1 GCA_025061865.1 Acidobacteriota bacterium
TACAGAATCCTGCAGTCGTGCTTCGAAGGCTCGCCGGTCTCGCGGGCGCATCCTTCCGTGAACGAGCAGGACCTGAGAGGCCCCTTGGGGGCCGGCGGACTGGCGGATTTTTTGGTACAGCCCATAGGCCCGACGGACTTGATTGACGAAAACGATCACGAGACGTCCATCGGCGGCTTGATTAAGGATTTCGCGGATCAATTCCGGACTTTCCCAAGTCCAAGGCGTTGAGTTTGGAAAGTCCCTCAAGTGGACTTCCAGCTGCTTTCGTGCCGACCAGCACGCCTGGAAGTCCGGACGATCCAGGTCCTCCGGAGAGTGCCGCAGGGTATGGGGATCACGGCTGCGCCTTGTGGGCATCTCCGGCGTCCTCATCCATTGAGGCGGACCCGTGCCGGTATTCGTCCCCAACGTGGCGCTCATCCAGAGAGTGCGTCGGGGGAGATGTGCGAAAGGCTTCCCGTCCCAAAAGAGTTGAAGCTGAACACTGGTCGTCCGGCCTGGTCCCATCAGTTGGACTTCATCCATCACCCAGAGGGTATCCATGTTCAGCAGTCCGAAGTCGACGGGCCACTGCTGGGGCGCCATCGCATAGCCGCGGTTCAGGGCCCGTGAGAGAAGCATGTCTTGCGTACCGACGATGATGACCTCGCGTTCGGGATACCCCCGCCAGTCGTCTGAGACTTCGCCCCCCATCAGAGTAACGACGGCTATCTTGGCGGAATCGCTCCAGTCCACCCGGTAGGCTTTAAGTCGGTCGCCGTCGAACTCCGCCTCGCCGGCCAGGAGTCCTAATTTGTGCAGCCATCGAACGGCGCAAGCTCGGGTCTGCTCGACCAGAACGCGCATGGGCAGGCAGTAGACCAGCCGCCGGGGCGTGTCCTGACGAATGCTTGCGTCGGGGTGGAAGCGTCTTCGCCATAGCCAGCTGAGGACAGCGGCCGCCGTCTTGCCCGCGCCGGTCGGGATCTCGAGGAGTTCGGGCCATTCACCGGAGGTAGCGAGTTTCCGTTGGTAAGGGAACGGTGGATGGCCCGTCGCTTGTTTAAACCATTCGTCGAAGTCATCGAAATTCATATTCTTACCCTCCATTCATATTCTTAACCCTCCTAAGAGCTAGGACGATTGCCCGGGATGGGGGCCAAGACGGCTCCCGGCGTCCCGACCCATCCAAGCATCCCCGCTTTCCAAGGGTCGGCCTACCCCGTACCCCCGATAGCGCCCTGCGCCTATCAGGACAGGACCGCACACGGGTCGGTCGAAGACCAGGATCGCATGTGTGTGACGGCGCTCCGTGCCGTCCTTCCGGCGGAGCCGTGGGAAGGCATGAGCCGGCGGGACCCCCAGATGGGCCGAGACCGGCGTTGCGATCACCGCCTGCGGCCGGGGGAGCCCGGTCGCCGTACATCCTGCGGCGATCATCTCTTCCACTTCACGACGATAGGCTTCGGGGTCCTTGGCTTTGGGGTGCCGGTCGAAGGCGATCGGGGTCACCGTCGACCAGTGGGTCGCCCCCCGAGGATGGGCGGTCCAAGCCTCAGGCCGGAGGTCCCATAGAGGCGGACGCCCCGTCTCTCGGACCAAACTCCAACGGCCGAGCCGGCCCAACTTGAGTTCCCGCACGCGGGCCAATACTTGAAGGACTCGCCGACGCTCGTCTGCCGTTAAGTTCGCAGGGAGGGCAGCCGCCAGACCCAGCAGGCGGCCGTCTGCGTGAGGATGGCCCACGCAGGCCAGGGGGATGAGCGCCAGATGAGGCCCGTCCAGCGGCATCCCATGGCGGCCGTGGCCGCTCACGACCGCCTGGACCTCAGCCGGCATGTCGTTGGCCTGGCTTATGAGAGCTTCTCGCCAGCGCTGTATGACCGCCAGCGTGGACTCAAGGCGGAGGACGATGTAGGGTCCGCGCCGGACCGCCCAAGCGAAGACGACGAGATGCGGCGAAAACACTCCCTGGAGGCTCCGCCCCTCGACGCAGAGCGCTGGGCATGCGGGACCCTGAATCTCGGACGGAGGCCCTGAGAAACGGTCGTCCTCGGCCGTCATCGCCGACTCTCTGGGACGAAGCTAAGACTGGCAATCCGAAAGGTCGGTTTCCCTCAGCGCCGGCGGGCCCGGCCGATGGCGAGCCCGTGGAAGCGCCGGTCTTGTAAAATTTAATCTAATCTGACGTAGTCTTTCAACGACTGGGATCGGGTCTGATCGGGCCGTGGAAGCCTACCTGGAGCGTGACCCGTGAAGATCCTCTCAAACGGTTCGGATTCTCGAGCGGGCCGTGACTAACAGAATGCGTGAACGCATCCATGGCGCAGCGTGCCCGTCTTGCTCACTCGTTCCTACACCCGTGGGACCCCAGCTCGTTGACCCCGCTCTGGCAAGCGGGGCTGGGAGTCGTTCCCTGCTCGCCGGAGAAACGGACTGGCGACCTGGCGCCTTTTGCTGTCTATGCTCCCTCATTCTGTCGCCTCTCCCCAGAGGCAAGGGGACCCTCGCACGACGCCCGCCATCCGCAGGGGCTTTGCCGCCTCCCTGGGCAGAGGGAAGCCGGTGGGCCCGCCGGCGAGTCGATGGCAAGGGGGCGAGGCGGGTGGCCGAAGACCCGATATTGTTTATATATAATTGAACTTTTGGCGTTAAGTCTTGAGTGTCGAGTAGGGGAGACCGGGGCTCGCCCGGGAAAGACCGCTCGAAAAGCATTGGGGGTGGGGGCCTGCGGCCTACGGGTCGGCGTGGTACAATGGACGCCGGGTGAGTATGGGGTGGACCGCCTCGACAGGCGGGGGCCCCCCGTAGACGGAATGTCTACGCCACTGCCTCGCGCAACACCCCTGACTGGCAGCTACACAGCGAAGCAAGGTGGGGACCGAAAGTGTTTCGGGACAGGGCCGAAGCGGCTCGGCAGCTCGCCGAGCGGCTTGAGAAATTTAAGGGCGAAGACTTAGTCATCTTGGCGATCCCTCGGGGGGGTGTCGTCATCGGCGATGGCATCGCTCAGGCCATCGGCGGTCAGCTCGACGTCGTCGTCCCCCGGAAGCTGGGGGCGCCGTATAACCCTGAACTGGCCATCGGGGCCGTCATGCACGACGGGAGCGTGTTTCTCAACGAGGACGTCATCCAGGCGCTCGGCGTGTCGGAGGATTACCTCGAAAAGGAGAAGGCCGCCCAGATGAAGGAGATCGAGCGGCGGCTGATCCTCTACCGGGGACATCGGGCGTACCGACTCGAAGGCC
>JANXAA010000307.1 GCA_025061865.1 Acidobacteriota bacterium
GGGGAGGATGGGGAGAGTCTCCGGGACTCGGTAGCGTTCCGTCGTGGCCATTGTTCATTCTCCTTGCCGGCCGGTGAGGGCCGGCGTCATCGTGAGACGGTTCCTCTTATAATAGGTCATGAGTTGACAAAAGTCCAATCAAAAAAGTTGAGCCTACTTTTATCAAACATACGGACTCGGAGAACCCGATTCCCTGATTGCTCATGCAAGAATCCTGCCAACCTGAGGCTCCCGACCGGACGGCAGGGCGTGAGACCCCCTCGCCGAGATTTCCGTCGAGTAGACCTGGAATCTTCCCTTATGGCGGGAGGCACGTCGACACAAGCCAGGGCCTGCGCTTTACCCGTGCATGTCGATGGGACTAAGAGAAGAGGCCCGGGCTCGAATGTCAAAGAACAGTGGACGGAACTGTCCAAGAGGCTCGCCGGACTCAGGGGCGCCGGTTCCAGACCGTACGAGCCTATCACACAGGATTGTATCATATTTATTCGGCCTTGCCAAGTCGCCCTTTTTGCGTAGTAGCACCCTTTAGACCGGGAACATGCCGTCGGATCGGCCTTTCCCATCAGCCGAGCAGCACGATGTTTCAAGCAACGGCAGGTAGGCAGATGGACAGGTCGGCAGGCGGGGGGATGAGTGGAGTCACCCCCCTAGTTGTGATCGGGGAACGGGGGACGGAGTGCTTCATACATGCATTCCATTGACCTCGCTTTAGCAGGCGGAGCTTTTGGTCCGCATCGCGTATCTCTTCTTTGGGTACATGAACGAAACGGATTGGCCCCCGATTCATGAGATCCGACGGCTCGAGGGTCGGCTCCGTTCGGCCCTTAGGTAAGGCTTCGCTTGCTCCGGAAGTCGCGGTCGGGTTTCATTCGTTGGGATTGGGTCGGGCCGGCGGTGAGGTATCGAGTCCAATCGAGAAGAGGCGCACGCACCCGATCCACCGGGGATCTATCGTTTCTCCGACATCAATGGGTCGGAAGGCCCGGCGGGGTCGCCACCAAATGCGCAGCGTGGCGTCTCGGACCTCGGAACCATGGACAGTCCACACTTGGTTGAAGAAGCCGGGCTCGAGAGTTGCTAGCTGATGAGTTCCTACGCCTACGTCGACCTTGCAGGGGGGCTGTACCTTCGGAAAGGCGGGTACCTGGCCAGTCACTCGGATCCGGAGGGTCTGCCGCTCGACGGGGAACAGGTGGACTTCACCGCCGGTTCGGCCGAGCCATCGAAAGTACCGGAAGGGGTGGCGTTCCTTTTCCCACTCGTACCAGCCGGTAAACGTCAAGTAGGGCCCTGCGACGAATTCATAGAGGTACACCCGCTCCAAGTTGCGTTGGGGTTCTAAACGGAAGAGCATACCGGGCCGCCACTCCCACTGGGCCACTAGGTGGGCCCCCAGCGTCGGCCGGTCTGCGGTCGTCAGCAGGAACCATCGGGGGTAGGCCCGCAGGATGTCCGGCGTGAGGTGCATTTCGGGTCGAACCGTCAAGCCGAAGCGAGGGCCGTAGTAATCCATGTGACGTCGGACGACGGCGTCGTCGGTAATGACAAGGGTCTGGTCCGTCTCGGCACGCTCGGTGATCCATTGGACGGCCTTCAGGGTCGGGGCGTGGTGGCGGCGGAGGGTATCGATCGTCGGAAAGATGAACATGACTTGACTGCCGACCAGAACTAGGGCCCCCAGGCCAAGGACCTCTACTCGGAAGGCTGGCCACCGGGTCCAGGCCCATCGGCCGGCCTGGTAGAGGCCCAGGGCGAGGGGGACCAAGAGAAACGGGAGGTACAGGATGGCGTATCGGTTGTGGTCCCACAGCATCAAGCATCGCCACAGGATAGCCGGCCCTGTCAGAAGCCACCACGGCAAGGTCTGGGCCCAATTCCGTGCAAGGACTACCCCGCCGAGGCCGATGAGAGCCCAAGCTAGAGCCGCCATCCAGGGCCAGCCCCATATCGTCACGAAGGCCTGGAGGAAGACTATCTGAAGGCGCGAGCCACTCCAGTTCTGAATCAGGGAATCTTGCTCCCAGACGGACAGCCAGGTCGCGTGGGCGGCTCGGCTGTAGGCGGCGATTCCGCCCATCGCCATGACCGTCGGGACCCACCAGGCGAGCGCGCCCAGCAGGAAGAGGACACCGGCTCCCAGAGCCCACCGCCAGCGGTATCGGCGTGCGTGGACCCATGCTATATAGAGGAGGAAAGGCATTAAGGGGAACAGGACTTGCTGGCGGAAGCCGAGAGCGAAGCCCATCGCGGGATAACCCCAGAGGGCTCGGCGACCTTCCGTGAGGAGGAGGGCGACGGCGGTCAGGATAGGGAAGAGGGCGGCTCCGTCGCTCATGGGTCGGACACTGTGCACCCACAGACACGGGTTCACGATGAACAGCAGGCCAGCCAGCCAGGCCGTCGAACGGTCTGTCCAACGGCGAGCTAATGCATACAAGGGGATCAGGGCCAAGGCGCCCAGCAGGGCATTTGTCAAGGCGACCGCCTGCACGGCGTCGCCCGTCCAAATCCGCAGGATGCGAGTCGTTCCGACGAACAGGATTTGACCCGGCGGATGGGGCTGGTGAAGGGCAGGGTCGAAGCGGTCGACAGCCAGGGTAAAGTTGACCGTATCCCACTGTTCCAGGGTGCCGACCCGATAAGCCAAGCGGGCCACCAAGGCGACGAGGGTCAGGATACTGCAGAGGAGGACATCGGACCCCGAGAGTCTCGTCCCTCGGGACCGATCGGACAGGACCTCAGTCTTTGGGGCCTCCAGCCGGCGGTGGCGGACGGAGGTCACCGGACGGACAGCGACTTTTTGCAGGATGCCTACCATGCATCCCCCTTCATCCAGCTTGTTTCATCGTATCCCAGACGACAGTCCGATTCAAAGGAGGGCGGGCGTTGTCGGCGCCCGATCGGGTATCGGGTATAATGGGCGTTTGGAGCTGGATGTTGAACTTTTGGGGCAAGGATCCGGCACTTTCCTGACCCCCGGTCCCTGACCTCTACATGCCCAACACTCAGCGTTCGATACCCAGACACCGCCCGGGTGGGTATCCGATGGCTGTATTGCGACCGCCGGCTTTACAGGTACCAACGCTCGTCGAGGCCCTGGTCGAGCGGGCGCGGTCCATGTCGGATCGTGTGGCCGTGACGCTCCTCTCCCGGACGCGGGTGCAGGCGACCCTGTCGTACCGGGACTTATACGAGGGGGGCCTCCGGTACGCCGGTCTTTTACGGC
>JANXAA010000308.1 GCA_025061865.1 Acidobacteriota bacterium
GGACTTTCAGGCTACCGTCCTGACGGTCGACGGGGCGGTCCAATTCGGGGACGTCGAGATTCATCGTACGACGACCGAGTGGACGGCTCACGGTCACGGGACCGACCGACGTTACGGGCGGGTCGTCCTGCACGTCGTTTACGAGTCGACGGGCCGGGCCGTCTATCACCGGGACCGTCCCGAAGCGATTCCGGAGTTGGCTCTCCGGGCCTATATCCCGCCGGCGGCATGGTCCGAATTTCCCGTCGGAGTCGTCTGTGGCCGGCGGCCGATGGCCCCAATGTGTCTCACGTACCTGTCAGGATGGGATGCCGAAGCCTTGCGGACACTGGTCGAATACATGGGCTACCTCTATCTCGGCGAGCGGGCCCGGTCGGCGACTCAGGCCGTCGCGACTGGAGAGGTACCCGCGCAGACGCTGTACCGGAGCCTCGCCCGGGGTCTCGGCTATGTACAGGCCAAGCACATCCTGGAGTCCCTAGCCCGAGACGTCGACTGGCCCACGGTCCGGGGCATCGCCCTTGGGGAAGGTCCAGAAGCTCTAGTCCGCCTGTGGTGGAATCGGGTCCATAGCGTCCAGTTGGCCCGGCCCGGACCCTATCGGCCAGCCCAGGGCCTTTGGCGGCGATTAGCCTGGCTGGCCGTCCTGTGCGGACTGCCAGATCTGGACCCGATGGGTCATCTCCTACAGGTGGCCGAGGCAGGCCTTCGCCACGGGGCGGCCGACCCGGCGGCATGGCGCCGCTTGTGGCGAGTCGTTACCCAAGGCTACACGGGGCTGACGTGGCCGGGTTCACGCTTGCACTTACCGGACGGCCGGACCATTGGCCTGCGAGGCCGCTTGGTCGGTCCCGGACGGTGGACGACGCTTTGGTGGAACGCCGTCATGCCTGTAGCGATGGCCCTGTGGGAACGGGCCTATGGGGCCTGGCCGTCCCTTGAGGCTCTACGGGCTCTGCATACGGGTCCTATCGAGGACGACGCCATCCAACGGGCGGTCCGGGCCCGATTCGGCCTGTGGCAGTCGTACTTGCCCCGACGGTCGCCCCTCGTTCAGTTGGGTCTTCACGGGTTTCACAGCCTCATCTGTAACGAGCCGGTCCGCTCGTGTCCCCGGTGTCCGTTACGGTCAAAGTCCTGGTCCGAAGATCTCACGGGGCTTAATTTTAGGAGAATCATGAGCTGAAAAACGGCCCTTTGGGGTAAAGGATACGGGCCTATGTTAAAGGAAGAGTTCCTACGACTTCTCCGGGAAGACGCGGCTTTTCGAGAGGAGGTCCGGCGCCAGGTCTTGACAGATGACGTCTTGGTTCTGCCGGTCCGGGTCGACCACGTACGGGCGGAGATGCACGAGGCATCTCGGCGTGTCTGGGAGGCGATAGAGCGACTTCTGGGACAGATGCGGACGTGCGAGCCGAGGCCCGGACAGCTGGAGTGTGGCTGATCGAGGACGGTCGTCGGACTGTCGGAGAGCGTTCGTAAGAGAGGGGGGTACCATGCGTATCGTTTCGATGGTCCCCAGCGCTACGGAGATCGTGGGCGCCTTGGGTCTCGTGGACGACCTGGTCGGGGTCACGTACGAGTGTGACTTCCCTCCGGAAGTCCGGGGGAAGGCTGTCGTCGTCGAAAGCACGCTTCCTCAGGGGCTCGCCCCAGCCGAGATTCATCGGCTCGTTAGCGAAGCCTATCAGGCAGGCCGGAATTACTTTCGGGTCCGAACAGACCTCTTGGCTGAGCTTCAGCCCGACCTTATCATCACGCAAGGCGTCTGTAGTGTATGCGCCGTCGCTCCGGGGCAGGTCGATACAGCTCTGCATTTGCATCCACCCGTGCGGAATCTGGTCCTGCGGGCCGAGACTGTCGAGGGGATTTTCGAAGATATCCGGCAGGTCGGGACGGCGACAGACCGAACCCCTCAGGCCGAGGCTTTAGTCGACCACTTGCGCACTCGTTTGAAAGTGCTTCGTAGCCAAGTCCCCTTAGAGTCCAATCGGCCGCGGGTCCTCCTCTTAGAATGGCTGGACCCCCCGATAGTCGCCGGTCATTGGGTGCCTGAGATGGTCGAGTGGGCCGGGGGCATTCACGTCCTCAACGAAGCCGGGCGTCCTTCTCGGACGATCCCGTGGACCGACGTCGAGGTCGCCGACCCGGACGTCATCTTTCTCATTCCCTGTGGTTATCGACTATCAGCGGTCCTGGAGGAAATTCAGCGTCTGCCCCCGCCTGCCGGGTGGTCCCGACTCCGGTGCGTCCGTCGACGGGCCGTGTGGGCGGTCGATGCCAGTGCGTATTTTTCCCGCCCCGGTCCCCGGTTTGTCCACGGCGTCGAGGTGCTAATCGAGGTCCTGTGGGGCCTTCAGGTGTTCTCCGACGTCTGGAATCCGGCAGCGTGGGCCTTGGCCGAGACTTGGTTGTAAGGGAAGGAGACGGAGCCGGCGTCGTTAGGAAAAACTCTGAACGTTCGTAAAAAGAAGGGAGTATAAGGGCCTATGGGCCGGGCACCGACCTACTTTCCCACGGGGTTGCCCCCGCAGTATCATCGGCGCTGGCGGGCTTAGCTTCCGTGTTCGGCATGGGAACGGGCGTTTCCCCGCCGCTATGGGCACCCGACCCTATTTAGCATAAAAGACCTCAGGGATAGGTCTTTGGAGCATAGAAAAACACCTGAGTCCAGGACAGCGCGTAAAGACACCTCAGAAGTTGAGGTCAAGTCACTCGGCCGATTAGTACCGGTCAGCTTCACCCCTTACGGAGCTTCCACACCCGGCCTATCAACCCGGTCATCTCCCGGGGGCCTTACCCCGTCTAGTTGCCCAGACGGGAGGGAGACCTCATCTTGGGGCGCGCTTCGCGCTTAGATGCTTTCAGCGCTTATCGCTTACCAGCATGGCTACCGGGCGCTGCGGCTGGCGCCACAACCCGGACACCAGAGGCTGGCCCGTTCCGGTCCTCTCGTACTAGGAACGGCCCCCCGCAAGTCTCCAGCGCCCGCGGCAGACAGGGACCGAACTGTCTCGCGACGTTCTGAACCCAGCTCACGTACCGCTTTAACGGGCGAACAGCCCGACCCTTGGGACCGGCTTCAGCCCCAGGACGCGATGAGCCGACATCGAGGTGCCAAACCCCGCCGTCGATGTGGACTCTTGGGCGGGATCAGCCTGTTATCCCCGGAGTACCTTTTATCCGTTGAGC
>JANXAA010000309.1 GCA_025061865.1 Acidobacteriota bacterium
GTAGGCCCTCAGTATGAACGTTCCCCTGCAAGGCCACCAGCATAGTAGCTGGCGTTCCTTGTTCCACAGCGTCCGAACAGGGGAAACCTCAGGACGACTCTCGGGTCTTGCGGATGACACGGGCATGACGGCCGGTGTTCGGAGGGATCACTACCCGACCCGCTATTCGCCCTTTGCTATCCGCCACAAGACTCGGAACCATCGAGGGGGCGGCAGGCGGAAACGCAGGACCGTCCGGGTGACCGGATGCGGTAGGGCCAGACACCCGGCGTGCAGGGCGATGGCTGGCCGGCGGGCTAACCGTCGGAGCCAATCCCGCAGAAGGGCATTCCGGATGGTATGCCATCCCCGGTGGCCGTAGGTCGGGTCCCCGACGATGGGGTGCCCCACGTGGGTCAGGTGGACTCGAATCTGGTGGGTCCGTCCCGTGTAAGGCCAGACGTGGAGAAGGGAAAACATCTCTGTCGAAGCGGCGACCCGATACCGGGTCCGGGCCCACTTGCCGCCGGTGGAGACGACGTCAAAGCGCTTGCGATGGCGCGGGTGCCGCCCGATGTTCGTCTCGATGACGCCTGTCGGGGGACGGGGCCGCCCCCAGACGATGGCGACGTAGTGCTTGTGCACGCGACGGCGTCGAAATGCCTCTACAAGCCATAGGTAGGCCGCCGGTGTCCGGGCGACGACCAGGAGACCCGACGTCACCCGGTCCAGACGGTGAACGATCCCGGGCCGCCGGGGATGGCCGACGGACGCAATCTCCGGGTACCGGGCGATGAGCCGATGGACGAGGGTGCCTGTCTCATGGCCGGCGCCGGGGTGAACGGGCAGGCCTGCCGGCTTGGCGACGACCAGGAGGGCCTCGTCTTCGTGAAGGACCCGCAGGGGACCCGACTCCGGTGTCAGGGCCTCTTCCTCCTCGAGGCGGACCCACGCGACCTCGACGGTGTCGCCAGCCCGCAGGCGGTAACTCGGCTTGACGACCCGGCCGTTGACGCGGACCCAGCCTTGCTCGATGAGGGCCTGGACCTGGGCTCGACTCCAGCCGTCGGCTCGATCGGTTAAGAAACGGTCCAGGCGGGTCCCGGCGTCGACGGCCGAGACGGACAGGGTTTCATGACTCAGGACCGTAAATTTCGTCATGAGGAGGACTCGACGTCGGGGCTGTCTCCATCAGGGTCCAGGCCTCGACCTGCCGGAGGCGGAACGTCCGGCGGTCCCGACGCATAAGGTCATAGGCGGTCAAGAAGTACTCCTCGTTGCGGCGCTCGATCTGCAGAGGCAAGACGACCCGTTCGCTGACCGTGTTGTCCATCGAGCGATAGCGGATCCGGACCCACCGGTGCTCGAGTTGAGCATCTGTGAAGACTTGGACCATCTGAAGGACGACGGCCGTGTCGACCGACAACCACCGAAGGAGTTCCTTCAGGGTGGCAAATCCCCGCTGGACCAACAGGGGCTCCATCCGACGGAAGACCTGGGCCGTGACCTGAGCATCGTACAAGGCCCGATGGCTCCTCTGATTGTCGTAAGAGACGCCCATCTGACGGGCGACTCGTCCAAGCGGATAACGGGTCGAAGTCTCCATTATGTTGAGCCGCCGGGCCAGCTCGAGGACGTCGATGACAGGGTTCGCCAGGGGCTGAAAACCGTGCCGGGTCAACTCGAAGTTTAGGAAGCCCACGTCGAAGTTCGCATTGTACGCCAAGACCGGATAGGTGCTCAGGAACTGCACTAGGAGCGAAGCGATTTCCCGAAAAACCGGGGCCTCTCGGAGACGCTCAGGTGGAATTCGGTGAATCCGTTGGGCCTCTTCGGGAACCTCCCGCTCGGGGTTCACCAGCGACTGAAAGGACGCCAGGAGACCCGAGGGCCCGTACAGGACAGCGCCGACCTCGCAAATGCAATGGCCTTCCTGAAATCGGAGACCCGTCGTCTCGACGTCCAGAGCCACGAAGAACAAACGGTCCAGCCGTGTCTCGATCCAGTTTGGCCGCATGACCCCACGATTCGGCCATTCGGCAGTCCGGGCATTTGACGAACCCGCAGTGGGACAGGCACGCCTCCTCGAGGATCGATTCTTCCAGGAAGCCTGCCGGAGGCAGACTTCCTGCCCCTTCGCGTGACGAAGGCCACGAGGCTGACTCCTGGGTTCCGACCGAAATTTCTCTAACTGCCTATCTGCCGAACTGTCTCAACTTTCTTCTTCCTCGGGGGTCTCAGTGGGTGGTGCCAGTTCGACCCGTACAAAGGCCGCTCGAAGGATCATTGGCAGATGCCGCAGGGCCTCCATGACCGGCTCCGGGACGGAGTCATCCACGACGATGACGCCCACGGCCTCGCCCCGGCTTTCCAGACGCGCCAGCCCAAAGTAGGCGATGTTGATCCCATGCTGACCCAGGCACTGACCCATCGCCCCGATGGCCCCCGGCACGTCCCGATTCCGGACGACGATGAGGTACGGCTGAATCGGCACGTCCACGGTCGCATCCCACAGGGCCACGAGCCGAAGGACCCTTGGCTGGATGACCGTTCCCTCGATGGTGACGGCCCCGCCTTCATCCGCCAAGTGAATGCGAACCAGGCTCTCGTATAGGCGGGGCGTCATCTGACGGGTCTCCGTGATCTCGAGGCCCCGGTCTTCAGCCAAAGCGACAGCGTTGACCCAGTTGACGCCCGCCCCCATGACGGGCCGCAACAGACCTGCCACGACGGCTGCCAGGATCGGTCGCGTTTCCTCTCGAGCGACCCGGCCCCAGTACTCGACGTGTACCCGCCGGGTCCGAAAATCGGCGACCTGACCGGCCACTTGACCTAGGGCATAGCCCAATCGCATGTAGTCCTGGATAAAGGCCTGAGCCGATTCGGGGACCGACGGGAAGTTGACGGCATTCCGGATAATCCCCGACTGGAGGTAATCCCGGACTTGAACAGCGATGTCATAACCGACCTTCTCATGGGCTTCGACAGTCGAACCCCCGAGATGAGGCGTGGCGATAACCCGAGGGTGGCTAATGAGACGCCAGTCCTTAGGGGGCTCCTGGGCAAAGACGTCCAAGGCGGCCATCGCCACGACGCCCTCGTCCAAGGCCTCCAGGAGATCCGTCTCTCGGACGAGCTCGCCGCGTGCACAGTTGACGAAAACGACCCCCGGCTTCATCGCCCGGAACACGTTTCG
>JANXAA010000030.1 GCA_025061865.1 Acidobacteriota bacterium
CAGGGGTGTCAGGTCAAAGATGGGTGAACGCCCTTGATCATCACGGGCTTCATACGCACCGTAAACGATGTGGCGAATCGTCACCTTCTTCGTGCGCCGTAAATAGGCGGCCACGGCGAAGACCAGGAGAGGTAGCGATCGAAAGGCGTGAGTCACGTCCAGTAGGATTTCGTCGCCCTCTTGAACAGCCTCGACGCAGCGGTCAAAAATCTCCCAAAGTTCCTCCTTGGTTTTGCCCTCGGGGATATCCACAGGCTTCAACATCGTGTTCAAGCGCTCATGTAGCGTCGAGAAGTTCTCGCCGTTTTTCACCGCAGATGTCACGAACACGACGAGACATTCGGGTCGGAAGATATGAACGAGGGCTTCTGGGAACAGGCGGGTCTCGTAAGAGCGTTCTTCATCACCCTCCTGCCATACGTAGGTCGTCACTTTATATTTTGTTATCCCGAGAAAAGAAAGAACTTTCATGACATCCGCTCCAAGGCCCGCAATCGACGGCTCCGGGAGAGGACTTGCCCGAATGGGCACGGGAACATGAGGCCTCTGCACTGAACCTCTGATCCGATGCGGGCAAGATGCGTCAGGCGTCTGATCCCTGAGCTCGGAAAATGTGCCCCCGCGTTATCCGGTAGACGCCCATGTCATCCTCCCCGAGGGAGAGGATATACGTCTTCAGGGGGCGGTGAGCTCCTCGATCTCTCCTGACGTACGGAATAAGGATACAAGACACAGAATACAGGCTGCAAGGTGCGGAATAAAACCAGAAAACCCGGATAGCCAGCATGGCTGGGGTGTCAGGCTGGCCATGCCGAAGCCTGAGCTTTGCGTTCGCCGAGACTCGCTTCATAGCCGGTCGCCGGAAATTCCGGCGGACCCGCGACCTACAGGGCATCCATCCGGCCCCGGACGTGGACGTCGTGGACGGTCGGCAGCTTGGACGCTGGCCGACCGAGCCATTCTACAGGGGATGTCCCGTCGGGCACGGCCTTGCCCAAAGCCTGGGCCTTGCGCCGCAGGTTCTCATGGAGAATCGACCGGCTCAAGACGATCGCTTCGCGTCCTGCAGCCGTTCATAATTAAGTGATGACGGAGTGGTGTCATGCGGCCGTGGGTCAGATGGTTCGTGTGGGGGATCGTGAGCCTCGGTTGGGCTTTCCCCTCGTGGGGCCAGGAGCAGGCAGGCCGTCTCGAGGGACGTGTGACGGACCCTGAGGGTCGGCCTCTGGCCGGCGTACGGGTCGAGCTCGAATCGCCGACTTTAGGACGGTGGCTCATACATACAGATGTCAATGGCTTCTACCGATTTCTGCACGTCCCGCCCGGTGACGATTATCGGCTTCGGGTCGAACACGCCGGGTTTCGGACTGTTCAGCGGACAGGCCTTTTGGTCCGCGTCGGCCAGCAGGTACAGGTCGATGTGATGATGGCCCCGGGGGCCGAGGCCGAAGTCGTCGTCATGGGTCCGCCGCCGGCATTAGACACTCGTCAGGTAGAAGTCGTTTCGAATTTTCATCACGCATGGCTTCAGAGGCTTCCGACAGCTCGGGACCCCTGGGCCTTACTGGAACTGGCGCCGGGCCTCGTCGTTCGGGAAATCAATGTCGGCGGCGTTCGTTCCGGGAACCAAGCCTTCTTCTACGGGCGGGGCGAGACTCGGGACAATGCGCACTGGTATCTGGACGGTCTCCTGGTGACGGACCCGGTGGAACGAGGCGCTAGCGTGAAGTTTTACGACTTCGATGCTCTTGAGGAGATCCACGTGGTCACAGGGGCCGCCGACGTAGAGGTATTCGCCGGTGGGGTCACGGTGAACCTCGTCACCCGCCGGGGCGGCGGCCGTCTCAGCGGGACTGTCCGGACCATCGGCACGGGAGACGTCTTGCAGGCAGAGAACGTAAAGGGCTTGAACCTCTTGGCACCCGACTCCCGGGGGAACCGGATCCGGTGGGTCCTGGAAGCGGGCGCCTCCCTGGGCGGTCGACTCAGACCGGATAGTCTTTGGTTTTGGCTGGGCTATGGGTATCAAGGGATCGACGTGTGGGTCCCTTCGAGTCGGGGGGACCTGTTGGAGCGCACGCGCCTTTACGACGTCAACTTTAAACTCACGGGGAAGTGGGGGACTCACCGATGGGAGGCCCATGCCTCGACCGGCTGGTCTCGGAAGGCCAACGTCGGCGGCGGGGCGGACCGGACAGCCGCCGCCGTCGCGAATCAAGAGACTCGGACGCCTATCGTGCGTCTACAAGACGACTGGTTCCCAAGTCCCAAGGCTTGGGTAACGGTTCGACTGGGTGCCGTCTTGGGGCACTGGCTGGAGCAGATGCCCGTCGGGGGAACCGCGACACCCGTTCTTTACGACGCGGCAACGGGCCTCTGGGACGGCTCTCACCGCTGGGAGCGCCATCGGCGGTTTGTCTATCAGGGGACTCTTCAGGGTGTGCTTTATAGCCCGCCCTGGCTCGGTGCGGGCCATGAGTTGAAACTCGGGGCAGAGTTCCGCCTGGCACCCGCCTCCTCGCAAGTCCAGTGGGGCAACGGGGTCATGTACCTCTACGACGATCGGTCCCGACCGGCCCTAGGCGGAGAGGTCGCCTTCTTCCGCATGGAACGGGCCCGTCCATATGTGAACATGGTGTCTTTCTACATACAGGATACGTGGGCCCTCGGTCGTTGGAACTTCCAGGCGGGCCTCCGATACGACCGTCAGTGGAGCGGACTCGGGGCTGTCGAGGTCCCGGCTCATCCCGATGTGCCGGACTGGCTTCCAGCGGGACGGATGGAAGCTGAACGGCTCCCCTTCACATGGCACACCCTATCTCCCCGGCTGGGTATCATCTGGGATATCCGGGGCAACGGACGGACTCTCCTCAAGTTCGGTCTTTCCCGATACCCTTCGACGCTGGACACGCGCCAGGCCGCCGATATGACGACCACGACCTTGCGGGAGATCCGCTTCCGATGGACAGGCGACCGTAATGGCAACAGCGTACCTGACCCGGAAGAAATCGATTTCAGTCGACCGACTTTCTGGAATCATGCGCCACGTGACCCAGACCGCCGGGTCAACACGATAGACCCCAGCTTCCAGTCGCCCTTCAATTGGGAAGTCATGGCTGGTCTGGAATGGACCCCGGCGGTAGGCTTCCGGACGGCCCTTTACGGCTTCTACCGCAAACTATACAACCGGAAAGAGCCCTTCCCTTACGACCCTAACCGGCCGACGGAGGTCCAAGCCTACTACGACTGCTGGGTCGTCGAGGGAACGATTCCTGCGGAATGGGGCGGCTGGCCCTACTACATGTGTACGGTCCCTAAACCCCCGGGGGTCCGATGGATCAACCTGCCCGACTATCATCGGGATTACTGGGGAGCTGAACTGCGGGTCGAGGCCCATGCCCCCGGGCGCCGGTCTCTGACGGCCAGCCTGACGTGGGAACATTTTATCCATGACTTCCCTACCCGCCGGTCCTACCTGGACCCGACGAACATTGCCCAACTTCACCGAGCCGCGGCTGCTTCCGGCGGGGTAAATATCCGATGGATGGCTAAGGTCGCCGGAACTTTTCGACTCCCTGGGGACCTGTGGGTCGGAGCCACCCTGACAGCTCGAGATGGATTCCCGTTCTTGTCCCGCTACCGGGTCCTGCGAACTTCTAACGGTTGGGGCCGGACGGTCCTTGTGGACACTCACCGCGTCGGGTCCGTCCGCTTGCCTGTTTTCTGGATGGTCCACCTCCGTATGGAGCGGTCCTTCGCTTTCGGCCAACGGCACATGCTTCAAGTAGCTCTCGAAGTGTTCAATCCGACGAACAATGCCATCCCCCTGGGCTGGTACACCCGAGCCGACCAGCCTCAGCTTTACCGAAAGGTCACTGAAGTGACGAGCCCCCGGGTCATACGGCTGGGCCTCCGATACTTCTGGGGATCCCCATGAGGGGTCGTGAGGTCGTGCGAGTCGGATCGCAATAAAGCAACGCCAGCAACTATGTAAGTGTTCTCCCATGGCCACGGGCCGCCTCTGCGATTTCGTCCATCGGCACCGGTCATTGCCAAGTCAAACCCCAAAGGATCCCCTGTCCCCCAAGCCGGCGGTCGTGTTCTACCTCGAATTTGACCCGGCAGGTCAAGCTGAGTAAAATGACCTAAGCTTACCGATGCCCCGCAGGTTAGAGAGTGGGCCTGCGGACCTGCTGTCCTGACAAAGGGACGGCGAACTGGAAGCTTCGGCCAGGAGGGATGGGATGATGAGTAAGCCTCTGTTCTACTTTTCCCGCCTGAGGAATTCCTCTCTCTTAATCCCCGTCGGTGCGGTATTGGCCTGCTGTCGCCATTAGCCCTTGACCCTTCCGGGTTCATCACCTGCATCCCCTGACCGTAAGGGCTCCCCTGTCTACGCCCCGTCAGGGACGACGGTTTTCAGATGGCAGCGTCCGGTGTTTCACACCGGCCCGTGACGGGCGGGATGAGGTTGGGCCATCGCAGTTCCCGCAGCCGGCGCTCGGTCTCGCGCCGGGTTACCCTGTTGTCTCCATGTGTGACATGAGGACGACACTCGGCTCCGGGTGGGCGCCACCCGAACGGCGAGCCTTTGAGAGCCTTTGATATGGAGCTTGTACTATTTACTACAAATCATTCAATACCAATATAATGCAACATGCCGCCCCGTGTCCTCCAGGGAGGCCACGCGATGGACTGGATGTACTCGTGGACCGGTCTGGCCGTCGGTCTGTTGATGGGCCTGACGGGTATCGGGGCCGACTCTATCATGACGCCGCTTCTAATCGTCGTCTTCGGGCTTCCGCCGACGGTCGCCGTCCATCTGAGCCTCGTGTATGCGAGCGTCACGAAGGTCTTCGGGGCGTGGGCCCACACCCGCTCGGGGAACGTGGACCTGCCGCTCATCCGACGCATGGCGGTCGGGAGCGTCCCGGGCGTCTTGCTGGGGTCGGCCTTGGTGGCGTATGGGGCTATTGCCCATCCGGAACGGGTCCAGGGGCTTCTACGCCACGGCATCGGGTGGGCACTGCTGTTGGCTTCTGTGACGATCGTCAGCCGGCCCTGGTGGCAAGGTCGGGTGACGGCCGCCTGGATCCGGACCCAGGCGGCCCGGTGGTGGCTCTGGCCCTTCGTGTGTTTTGGGGCGGGTATGCTCGTCGGGGTCACGTCGATCGGGAGCGGGTCCATGTTTACGCCCCTACTGGCGCATGGGACATCTCTACCGTCCCGTCGGATCGTAGGGACGGTCCTCGTGCACGCGCTCCTGATCACGGCCGCCGGGGCGGCCTTTCACAGTTGGGTCACGCCCCTCGACGGGAGGGCCCTCGGCTTGATCCTCATCGGGTCGATCCCGGGGATCTTACTGGGGAGCCGGCTGACCTTGCATGTACCCGAGGAGGTCCTCCGAGGCCTCGTGGGCGGTGCCTTATTGATCGCCGGTCTTCGGATGGTGTAGGCCATGACGAGTCGGGGAGAATCCTACTTTCCGGTCTTACTTCGACTGCAGGGTCGACGGTGTGTCGTCGTCGGCCCTCTGGCGGCGGCGTGGGAGCGGGCGCAAGCCCTGCGGGCCTGCGGAGCCGAAGTGTGCATTGTGAGCCCCGAGGGCGAGGCCGCGGAAGTGCCCGGACCGACAGACGCCGGTATTGAGGTCCATCGTCGGCCTTTTCGAGTAGAAGACCTGAAGGGGGCCTGGATGGTCGTCTCCGTCGTCTCGGACCCGACCTGGAATGCCGGGCTATACCAGGCGGCCGAGGCCCAGGGGACTCTATGCTATGTCGTTGATGACCCTGAGCACAGCCACTTCATACGGCCAGCCGTGTGGATGGCCGGCCCGGTCGTCGTGGCCGTCTCGACGGGCGGAATGAATCCCCGCCTGGCACAAGTCCTGCGGGACCGGTGTGCCAGTGTCATAACGGAGGCCGATGTGCATCTGGCAGTCTTGTTGGGAGACCTTCGGCCCCGGCTCCGGCAGGCACTTCCCGACTCGGCGGCTCGGCGAGCCTTCGTGGACCGGTTGATGGACTCGGAGGTCATGATATACCTACGGCAGGGGGCCTTCGAGCAGGCTCGCCAGGCAGCCGAAGCCCTTTTAACGGCCTTCGCCGACGGAGCGGCCCCATGAAGAAAGGGGGCGTCGTTTACATCGTCGGGGCAGGCCCCGGCGACCCGGGTTTACTGACGCTCCGGGCCTGCCGAATCCTTCGGCAGGCAGACGTAGTCTTTTACGACCGACTGGTCTCCCCCGGGATTTTGCGACGAGTGGCGCCAGGAGCAAGACGGATCTGCGTAGAGAAGAAAAAAGGTTCGGTAGACCTCTCGGACCTGGTGCGTCGAATGGTCCGGGAAGCCCAGGCAGGTCGGGTCGTCGTCCGTCTCAAGGGTGGGGACCCCTTTGTGTTCGGGCGGGGCGCTGAGGAAGCCGGGGCGTTGGTCCAGGCTGGGGTAGCCTGTGAGGTCATCCCGGGCGTAACGTCGGCCATAGCCGTCCCAGCGGCCGCTGGCATCCCCGTGACCCACCGGGGGATGGCCCGGGGGTTCGTCGTCGAGACGGCCCATCGGGCGGGCGAGGAAGCACCCATACTGGCGACCATCCCACCAGAAGCAGGTCTGACTCGGGTCTTCCTGATGGTCGTGGCGACCCTGGAGACCGTCGTCGGCCAGCTCTTGGCACAGGGCTACGACCCGGCGACGCCGGCAGCCGTCATTGAGTGGGGAACGACGCCGGCCCAGCGGGTATGGGTTGCTTCCCTGGAGCAGATCACCGCTGTGGCTCGAGCGAGCGGCGTAGAAGCACCCGCGGTCCTCGTCGTCGGGCCGGTCGTTCAGCTTCAAGGCCAGCTTCGGGTCCGACCCGGCCACCGATGGGTTCGGGCGTGATTGAACGACGTCCCGCGTCGACTCGGGCGAGACGCCTGATGGCAGAACTCCCTTCCCCGTGGCCCTCGACTATGGCTTGGGGAGGGGCAGGGTCATCAATAAGGGTTGGGCAGCCCGGCCTCGGAAGACCAGGAGGATGACACTATCCCGGTTGGCCTTCCGGGCCTTTTCGACGAGATCGATAAATTCATCGACACTTTGGACGGGCTTGCGGTCGACCTCGGCGATCACGTCGCCCTCGGTGAGGCCCGCTTCATAGGCCGGCGACTGGGGGGCGACGCGGCGCACGAGGAGGCCGTGGTCCACAGACAAGCCCATCCGCTCGGCCATCGAGGGCGTGATAGGCTCCAGTTCCAAGCCAAGGGTCTGCTTTCGGCGTTCCTCCCGGGCCGGACGGGACGTCGTTTCTTCGGGAAGGCGAGCCAGCGTAGCCGTCAATTCGATAGGCTTCCCATCGCGCCAGACTTTAAGCTTGACCTTCGTACCCGGCGGATACGAAGAGATAATATCCGACAAATCCTCTGCCCGCTCGACCTTTTGGTCGTTCACCTCCATGATGACGTCGTACCGCCGGATACCGATCTCGTCGGCCGGCGTTCCCTTGTCCACATCGATGACGGGGGCACCATAAGGTGCGCCGAGAGATTTCCGGATCTGTGCTTGGGACTCACCGAACTGGATGACGACACCTAAGTAGCCGCGGTCGACGTGACCCTTTTCCTTCAGCTGGGGCAAGACCTGCTTCACGGGGTTGATGGGAATGGCAAATCCTAAACCGGCCCATTGAAAGCTGTTGGTGAAAATCCAGTTGTTGATGCCGATGACCTCACCCCGGAGGTTGACCAGGGGACCACCACTGTTCCCCGGATTGATGGGGGCGTCCGTCTGGATGAAGTCGACGTAACGGGTCGGACGTCGTTCGGTCCCGCCCCGACCGCTAATGATCCCGGCAGTCACGCTGTTCGAGAAGTTAAAGGGATTTCCCACGGCGATGACCCAGTCACCGACTTGGACCTTATTACTATCGCCCAAGGAGAGGGCTGTCACGGGCTCGTCAGGTTTGATTCGAAGGAGGGCCACGTCCAGACGACGGTCGAAGCCGACGACCTCAGCCTTGTATGAATGGCCATTGTGAAGGATCACCCGGATATCGTCGGCGATCTTTCCTTCCTCTCGACTTTCGATGACGTGCAAGTTGGTCAAGATCAAGCCTGTGGAGTCAATGAAAAATCCTGAACCCCAACTGGGCTCCCGGCCTTGGGGTCCCTCATCGCCGGGCTCCTGGAAGTGGAAACGAAACCATTCGGGCATCCCACGGAACATGTCGTCAAACCATCGGCGTCGGGACACGAAGGTCGTCGTCTGGACCTTCACGACACCTGCGCTGACACTTTGGGCGATCCGGCGGAACAGGTCCTGGGTCAGCACGACGTCGTCCTCCGACAGGCCGGCCGGGTCGGGCGCCGCCGTCCACCGCGGCAGGGGCGGCTGAACGGCCTCGGCCGTACTCGGCACACGGGTACCCAGGCGGGCACTGATGATGAGGCCCGTCAGAAACGAGACGACCGCCACGATGCTCAGGGCCGCCAGCCAAAGGGACTTACGTCCGAGATTCATCGTCTATCCTCCACGTCAGGGCAATCCGGGTTGACCGAATCTCTTTGACTTCATATTAGTCTAAGACTTTCGGTCTCTTCTGGCCATGATGGACTTCGGTGTCAGGCTCGATCCCTTCCACCGAACCCCGAGCGGTCAGGGCATTGGGATCGTAGAGACGTCCCGCGGGAGGTATCGGTTCAGGACGACCTGGAAGGTGTTCAGGTACTGGGGCGAGTCTCTCTCAGAGAGGCCGCCGACCGGGGCATGGGGGACTTCGAGGAGCTCCTTCGGTTCCGGCAGACGCGCATAGAAGGCCTCGACATACGAGCGAGGCCATTGAGGAGACGTCAAGACGACAGCCGGGATGCGAGCGCCGGGTTTTTCGACCAGGCATCGAAGGCCAGCGTCCTCGGGGACGTCCCCATACATCCATCGGAAGGACGTTCGCCACCAGGCCTTCCAGACCTCGGGGGGGATCCGGACGGACCATCGGAGAGGAACGGTCATCCGGTCCAGGGGGGTCTGAACAGGGTCTTCCAAGATGACCAACTGGACGTCGGGCCATCGGCAGAGCATCCGAAGCGCCAGGTAGCTGCCGAGACCATGGCCGAGGAGGCCCCATCGGGCAGACGGATAGGCCGACGTCCGGAGGTAATCGGAGATGGCCTTCAAGTCTCCTTCTAAGGCGGCGCCCCATGAAAAGCGGCCCTCAGAGGGCTGATGGCCCCGGAGGTTGAAGACCACGACGTGATAGCCCCAGTCATAGAGGACAGTCATGAGATTCCACCACGCCAGACGGCTTTCCCCGATGTCGGGTAAGATCCAGACGACCGGGGCCGCCTGGTTTTGGCGGACGATCCAACCCCGAAGCCGACGCCCGTCTGCGGCGGCCACGTCGACCTCTCGGAGGGGTATGAAGAGGGCCAAGTTCGAGCTCTGTTCCTCGAAGGTCCACTCTCGCTGAAACGACCGGAGATACCAATATGTGCCGCCCACGGCCGCCAGGAGCACCAGGAGGCTGAGGAAGAGCAAGACCCCCAGGAAGTTCCGGACCCATCGCACGGAAGGCCCCCTCCATCAGGCAGTGGGACCGTTCGGAAGTTCAGCGGATAGGGGTCCGACAGGACCGAAGGCCCGCCGGGAAGGCTTAGAAGGGAGCCTTTTGAATCCCTTGCCTTAGGCCTTCCTGAGACCCATTTTCCACCGATAGAACCGTCGGCTCCCGGGCTCCATTCCCGAATGGCCGAACTGCCTGATGCCCGAATGACCTATTGTACGGACCTATATGCCCAAAGCCAAACGCTGGGCCAAAAAGGGCGGTAGACCGGCCCGGAGGATGCGGGCCTGAGCTTTCCGGATATCGTAGGGCAGACGGTAATACGTGACCGTCCAGCGAGCCGTGTCCATGACGCAGAAGCTCAGCAGGGGAATTCGGTCCCGGGGCTGACCGATGGAACCGGGGTTGATCATATACCGCTCCTCGGGACGGAGCCGGATACGGACCCGACGGGCCAACGGGATGTGGAGGACCCGCACCCGGTCACCGTCGACCCATCGGTAGATGACGGGCAGGTGCGTGTGGCCGAACCAGATGATCGATGCCTTTGTGGCCGCAAAGTTCGGGGCGGCGTCTCGGATCGAAAGCACGTACGCGTCCTCGTCCAGGGGACACCCGTGGGTAATGACCATCCGATTGTCGACAGGAAGCGGACCCGCCGGAAGCCGGCGCAGGACTCCCCGTATCGCAGGATGAATCTTCTGCTGGGTCCACTGAATCGCCGCAGCGGCGACTTCGTTGAAGGGCTCCCAGGTGTCCAGGCCGGCGGCGACCCGGTCGTGATTGCCCCGGACGACCCGGCGGGGGCGCAAGCCCTGGACTAGACGCACGACTTCATTAGGGCTCGCTCCGTAGCCGACGAGGTCCCCCAAGACCAGCCAGCATCGAATGGGCTTCCGCCGCAAGAACCGCAGGGCGGCCTGCAGAGCTTCCAGGTTGGAGTGAATGTCGCTGATCACGGCGTACAGCATAGAGCCACTCCCCGCAGGAGGCGCTCGACGGCGTCGACCCATGCCTCGATGGGACCCTCGACCCCCACGCGCCCGTGCGCCTGGGCGTAAAGAGGAAGCCGACGGACCCACCGTCGGTAGACTTCGTCAGGGTCCGACCAGAGAGGGCGTTCGGCTCGGCCGGCTGGGTCCAACCGCCGTAGGACCTCGGCCCAGGGGACGTCCAACCACAGGAGGACGCCCCAGGTCCGAAGCCGTTCGAGGGCGCCTGGAATTTCGACCGTGCCCCCACCCGTTGCGACGACGACCCAATGGACCGACCGTAGGGCCTCAAGGGCCTCGGCCTCGTATCGCCGGAACGTCACCTCGCCTTGGGCGAATAGGTCCGGAATGGAACGACCCGACCGGGCTTCGACCCATCGGTCCATGTCCACGAACCGCCAGCCCCACCGGGCGGCCAGTCGACGGCCGACGGACGTCTTACCCGACCCCATAAATCCCGTGAGGAAGATGCGGCAGACGTCCGTACCCGTCCGGGGAACCGTCATGCAGGCTCGACCAGCCGGTGGAGATCTTCAAAAAAGGACGGATAGGAGATACCCACGACTTCGCTGTTTTCAATCTCGACCCCCTCTTCGGAGATGAGGCCGGCGACACTGAAGGTCATGACCATCCGATGGTCGCCGAAGCTCCGGACTGTGCCGCCTCGGATCCTCTGGGGTCCTTCGACGACAAAGCCGTCCGGCTTTTCCTCGATGGCGATCCCCAGGGCCCGGCAGTTCTGGACGATCGCCGCGATGCGGTCCGTCTCCTTGACGCGAAGCTCCTTGGCGTTGCGCACGACCGTCACGCCCTCGGCCTGGCTCCCCAGGAGGGCTACCAGGGGAAGCTCGTCGATGACCCGGCCGATCATGTCCCGGGCAATGCGAGTTCCCCGTAAAGAGCTACTGCGGACCCGGATGTCGCCGACCCACTCGCCTCGGACCCGGCGCCGCTCAAGGACCTCGACCCGGCCACCCATCCGTTGAATCACGTCCAGGATGCCCGTCCGCGTCTCGTTGAGGTTTACGTTCCGGATGATCAGGTCCGAACCCGGTAAGAGGACGGCCGCCACAAGGAAGTACGCCGCTGAAGAGACGTCCCCGGGCACGACGTAATCCCCAAAGGCCCGGAGCGAGTGTCCGCCCTCGATGCGGATGAGGCCATCCTCGACGCTGATACGCGCCCCATAGGCCTGGAGGAGATATTCTGTGTGATTCCGAGACGACACGGGCTCGACGACTTCCGTGACACCTCGAGCGAAGAGACCCGCCAATAGGATAGCTGACTTGACCTGGGCGCTGGCGACGGGAAGCACGTACCGGATCGGGCGGAGCGGCCCGCCCCGAATGATGAGGGGCGGATAATTCCCCTTACGGGCTTCCACCTGGGCCCCCATCAGACTGAGGGGGTAGATGATCCGGCGCATCGGCCGGTTGCGCAGGGAATCGTCTCCCGTCAGGCAGGACGTAAAAGGCTGCCCGGCCATCACGCCAGCCAGGAGACGGATCGTCGTCCCTGAGTTGCCCGCGTCTAAGACGTCCCCCGTGTCGCGGTAGGTGTAGAGGCCCTGGCCGTGAATCTCGACCGTGTCCCGGGAGACCCGGATCGGCACGCAGAGCGTCTTCAGACACTGAAGGGTCGACCGAAAGTCCTCACCGGGACAGTAGTGGTGAATCCGCGTGACGCCGTGGGCCAGACTGCCCAGGATCGCCAACCGGTGGGAAATGGATTTATCCCCCGGGGGGGTGTACTCACCCCGAATCCATCGGACGGGTGTGATCTTCATCTTCGTCATGAACGTCCTATCTTCCATGTGGGGCATTCAGATTCTAGAGGTCAGGGCGCAGGGACCTCCTTTTTCCCAACCCCCGACCCTGAAAACTCGCCTCCCCAACCCCTAAGCCCTGTTACCCAGCGATGCCTCCGATCGGCCGACCGTGCACATCCCACACATGCCACGCGTGCACATGGGGCGTCAGGAAGTCCCACTCGGCCCGGAGGGTACCGACGTCCGGTGGTCGGCCGTCGGTATCCTC
>JANXAA010000310.1 GCA_025061865.1 Acidobacteriota bacterium
CTATCGTCGTGGCCCCCCACCCGCAGGCCAAGTTTTAGCCCGACGTCGTCCTCGTGTTCGGGACGCCCGGCCAAGTCCTGCGTCTGGTGACGGCCGCCCTGTGGAAACGGGGTGGTTATCTGACGTCCCGCTTCTCAGGTCGCCTGGACTGCTCGGATGAAGTCATCCACACGATCCAGACCCAGGAATGCCAGGTCATCCTGCCCTGCTATGGGGACCGCATCTTCGGCCACGCCGAGGACCACGAGATGGCCTTTACGATCCCGGCCACTCGCATCGACGAGGTCCTCGAGGGCCTGGAAGGGACGTACCGGGGCGGGGTCCGATACCCCATTCCCGTCTTTTTGCGGTACACGCCGACCTTCCCGCCGGCCTATCAGAAGCTGGCCGAATTCTTTCGGAAAGCCGAGGAGTAGCCCGGCAGTGGGGTGTGAGGCTCCAGGGGGTAAGGGTCTGCAAAAAGCTTGATCCATGCCCCCGAGGAACCCAGCATCTAACGCGCAGACCCCAAACATCGTCCTTAGTAGAGGCCACCCGTGAGCACATGGACCCACGTGGACCAGACGGGTCAGGGCGTCCGGATGGTCGACATCAGTGCCAAGCCCGTGATGCGCCGACGCGCCTGGGCGGAAGGCCACATCCGTATGAGCGAGTCGACCCGACGGCACCTCCAGACCCAGGGAAGCCCAAAGGGACCGATTCTGGAGACGGCCCGCCTGGCCGGCATTCAGGCCGCCAAACAGACGGGGTCGCTGATCCCCCTGTGTCATCCCCTGTCCCTCGACGAGGTCCGCCTTGAATTCGAGTGGACCGACGACGGCCTTCGGGTCGAGGCCTTCGTTCAGGCGGAGGCCCGTACGGGGGTCGAGATGGAGGCCCTGACGGCCGTCAGCGTCGCTTGCCTGACGGTCTATGACATGTGTAAGGCCGTCGACCGTTCGATGGCGATCGCGAATATCCGCTTGCTCCGGAAGGAAGGCGGGCGCTCGGGCCAGGTTCAGTTGGGCGAACCCCGCCTGATCCGGCCGCTGGATGCCGACGTGTAGGGGGTGCACCAGCGGGTCGCCTCTGCAGAGACCCAGGATGATCAGTACCTATGGGCTATGAAGCGGTATGGTCCGAAATCCGTGCCGGCGTGCTGACGTGTAGCGACTCCTGCTTCTACCGGGGCCTGCCGGACGACTCGGGCCAGTGGCTCCGGGCGGTCCTGGCGGCCCAGGGTAGTTTGGTCATCTGCTATGCGGTCGTGCCCGACGAGGAGGACCGCATCGTAGCGACGCTCCTCGACTGGGCCGACCGCCAGAGCTGTGACCTTATCCTCACGACGGGCGGGACCGGCCTGGGGCCGCGGGACGTGACCCCCGAGGCCACAGCCCGGGTCATCCAACGGGTAGCCTCGAGCTTGTTGGAGTATGCCCGCGGGCAAACGGGCCAGTCCAACCCCCTGGCCTACTTAAGTCGGGGCATCGCTGGCGCGCGAGGCCATTGTCTGATCGTCAACTTCCCAGGGAACGTAAAGGCTGTCCAGGAGTACTGGCACGTCTTGAAGCCCCTGCTGGAGCACGGCCTGGCCCTCCTGAAGGGCCATCGCCTCCATCCGCGGAGTCCGACATGAGCAAGGCCCACCCCGTGCCTTCCATCGTCCCGCCGGCGGTCTCGGCTGGGGGACTTGGGACCCAAGGGGGTCGGACCCTAGCCTTCGTGTGGGGCCTCACGGCGGGGACCTTCGTGGTCGAAGTCCTCGGCGGCTGGTGGAGTAACAGCCTGGCTCTCATCGCCGACGCCTTCCACATGTTGACAGACTTGAGCGCCCTCTCGCTGAGTCTGTTGGCCTTCTGGATTGCCCGACGGCCGGCGACGGCTCAACGGACGTTCGGCTATTACCGGGTCGAGATCCTGGTCGCCCTGCTGAATGCCAGTCTCCTGGCGGTCACGGCTGGAGGGATCACCTGGAGGGCTTGGGAGCGCCTGCACGCTCCCGTGACGATTCAGGCACCCCTGATGTTCGGAGTCGCCACGGTGGGTCTCGTCGTGAACTTCGTGGGGATCGGTCTCCTGCACCGCTATGCGGCCGAGAACCTGAACCTCCGGACGGCTCTCCTCCACATCGCGTCCGACGCTTTCGGCTCCGTGGGTGCCCTTACAGCGGCCCTGGCCATTTGGCTGAAGGGTTGGACCCGGGCGGACGCCGTCGTAAGCCTCGGCTTGAGCGGGCTGATCCTGTATAGTGCCCTGCGGGTCATTCGGGAAGCCGTCCACATCCTG
This sequence comes from Acidobacteriota bacterium, assembly GCA_025061865.1. Classification (GTDB taxonomy): domain Bacteria; phylum Acidobacteriota; class HRBIN11; order HRBIN11; family HRBIN11; genus HRBIN11. The sequence goes on from JANXAA010000310.1 coordinate 2,266, forward strand.
ATGGAGGGGACGCCCCGACATATCGACCTCGAGGAACTCCGCCGAGCCCTCCTAGAGGTCCAGGGCATTCAAGACGTCCATGACCTCCACGTCTGGACCGTTACGCCCGGCGTCGAGGCGATGAGCGGCCACGCCGTCGTCGAGGACCTCCAGCGGACCCACGAGATCTTGACCGAGGCCCGACGCATCCTGCAGGCGCGATTTCACATCCAGCACGTCACCCTGCAGATCGAGTGCTGTGACTTCCGGCCCACCGAGCCGGAGATTTAACCGGTGCGGGGTGTTCGATGGTGGGCCTCAGGGTTTCAGGGTCAAGCTTCGAAGAGTCAGGGGTTGAGGAGAGTCGGATCCCTGCCCCTAAAACCCAATGCCCCAGACCTGCTTAGGATCGAACATTACAGCTGGAACTGGGCGACCTGGACGTTCAGGGCAGCGTTCTGTTCCTGGACGTTGCGGACGATACTCCGGAGCTCCTGGACCATCGAGGTGTTCATCTCACTGATCCGCCGAATCTCTTGCATCGCCGTGAGGAGCATCTGCACGTTGGCCTGTTGCGCTTCGAGGGCCTGGGTCACGCTATCGATCAGGTGGGCCATACGGTCGACGAAAGCCGTCATCTGACGGCTCTCCTGGGCCTGGGCATTCATCGTGACCCGCAGGTTTTCGGCGAAAGCCCGAAGTTCGCCCGAGGACTGGTCGATGGCATGAGCGATCTGGTCTAGGTTGTGAATGACGTCGTTGAGGGCCGAGGCAGTTTCGTTGACGTGGTGGGTCACCTCGCGAATTTGGCTACTGCCCCGGACCTGCTCCTTCGTGGCCTTGGCGATCTTGAGGACGTAGTCGCCCACCTGGCGGGTCGAGCGGAGGAGGGTCTCGAGGGAGGCCTGGGCCCGTTGGGTGAC
>JANXAA010000311.1 GCA_025061865.1 Acidobacteriota bacterium
GCCTCAGGTCTGACGACGGGCGGGGGTCCGGTCATGACCTCGTGGACGGGCCGTTCGTCGAGTCCCATCGCCCGGGCCTGGTCCAAGGCCTGCCGGGTGACGAGGCCGACGACCCGGCCGTCGGTCTCGACCGGCAAGGCGTTCACCCGAAATCGGTTAATGACCTCCATCGCCTGGGCGACGGTCGTCGTCGCCGAGACCGTCCGAACGGACCGGACCATGAGGTCCCGGGCCCGAGGCTCAGTCGGAAGGCGCGTCTCGATGACCCGCATCAGGTGTTCCTTCACCTCGAGGGCCGTCTTCTGCGGAATGGAGGCTGAACCGGCGTAGGCGTGGCCGCCACCGCCGAGTTCGGCCAAAATGGCTCCGACGTCGATACGATGGCTTCGAGACCGCCCGATTAAATACACGTGTCGAAACGTCTCGAGAGCCACGAATAGGACCTCGATAGGCTGTTCGTCCATGACGCGATGAACGACGACGGCTAGGTCGGCGATGTACCGGCGGCGGCGGATCGCTGCAAAGTGCACGGTCGCGCCACGGACTGGTAGGACTTCCAGCCGTTGCTGAATCTCGTTCAGAACCTCGACTTGTTCCACTTGCAGGACGACGGTCATCCAGTCCCGGATCATGCGGACGTCAGCGCCCTGCGCTAGTAGAAAGGCCGCGGCCTCCAAATCGGCGGGTGTCGTACCTACGAAGGTAAAAAACCCGGTGTCTTCGTAAATCCCTAGGGCCATTAGGGTGGCCTCCAGGCTACTCACGGAGAGGCCCCGGGCCTGGATCTCGCGGACCAAGATCGTCGTCGTCGCCCCGTAGGGGGCCGTATGGACCTCCAAGTCGACCGGTCGATCTTCGGCCAGCTCGTCCTCGACGGGATGGGTGTCGTAGATGACCCACCGGATGGGCTGGTAGCGGAGACGTTCGTACACGGGTCCGATCCGACTTAGCGCCCCGGCATCGACGACGATGACGGTCCGCAGGGCGTCCGTCTCGATGTCTCGCCACGTATAGATAGACCGTGTCTGGAAGTACGGATGGGCTAGGACCCGGCGGACCGTCGTCTCGCACGTATCCGGCAGGACCGGGGCGACCTCCGGATGCAAATACGTGACGGCCAGCATGGCGCTAAAACCGTCCAGGTCAGCGTTCATGTGCGTCGTCACGACGACTTCGGGCTTCATCACAGTCATCCGGGAGTTCGGGAACCCGGCAGGTCGGTCGATGGGCATACGTACAAGGCGTGTCCCGGGTCTCACGCCCTCGGCCCAATGCTCTTTGCGCTATGCCCTTGCTGATACCGCCTACCTCCCCGTCTACCTATCTGCCCGACTGCCAAGGGGCCCATCTTCACGGCGGCTGGAGCAGGTATCGACCCGGCAGACCCCATTCCATCTGGTAGACTGACAGGGCCTCCCGACGACCGGGGATGGACATGGGGGGGCGGCTCCGGCCCGGCAGATAGGTGTAAACGACCTCGTAATACGACCGTTCGACCCAGACCGTCCCGGCCTTAGCTCGCCGGGCCAATTCAGCGGCCGTCTCCATCGCCGGTCCCCACGCCTCGACCAGGCCATCTGGCCCTTCGAGACACCAGGCGTCGCCGACGGCGGCCCCGACCCGAAATTCCAGTCGAGGCCTGCCCTGCATCGCAGGGACCCGTCCCTTATGCAGCGCCAACCAATGATAGAGGGTTCGGGTCAGGACACTTTCGTTCGGTTCCCACCAGAAGACGTAAAGTCCGGGCAAGCGCCACAGGACGGCGTCCGGTGGGACCTGGGCCCACCACTGCTCGACGAGGTCACCCCACCGCGCGAGGAGGTCCTGGGTCTCCAGCAGGAGAGGCGTCGTCCAAAGGTCGGCGTGGTGCCAGCCGCTACCCCAAAAAACCCACGCGACCGCTGTCCGCCGGACGGGTCCCTCCGGTACCGCCGCCGCTCGCTTGAACTCCGGCCGGCCCCACGTCATCGGCCACCGCATCGCACCCCCAGGAGTTCGGCAGCTCAGCCATTCAGCGGTGGTGGGCCAGTCGGCGGGTAGGAAGACAGGGGACAGGGATAGGAAAAGAAAATATCCCCTCTCATGGGATCCCTTCCTACCCCTACTTGCCCACCTACCGAATAGCTGAACTCCCGAACGGCCGGCCCCCCGATCAGTAATTGGTCCACTCTAGAGGAATCGGCCAGCCCTTTTGAAGCCGCCGCCGGATCAGCCGGTGGAAGTCCCGCACGTCAGGTCCCCGGAAGAGTGCACGGTAAATGCGTTCCGCTTCCGCCATAGCGCCCCGGGTGTCAAGGACCTGGGCTAGGCTAAGGCGGGCCCAGGCGTCGAGCCAAGGAGGCCGGGCCTGGGACATGGCCAAGAGATGTCGAAGCCAGGACTCCGCCGTCTCCCACTGGCCCGTGTGCATGTACCAGCGGGCTCGCCAGTAAACGGCCTCCGTCCACGTGATCTCAGGGATCTCGGACCCTCGGATGATGGCCCAAGCGACCCAGTCCTGCCAAAGGGCCTCGGCCTCAGCCCACCGCCTACCGTGGACGGCTGCTCGCAGGAGGAATAGCCGGTGGGTCAAGTTTTCTGGGTAGGCGTCGACCAGCCGTCGGCCCCATTCGAGGGCCCGGTCGTAGTCGTGCTCATAGAACAGGTAAATGTACACCAACGTGCGGACGGCCTCCCACTGGACGACCGACGGCACCGTCGCCGCCTGCTGGAGTCGACGGATCCCCCGGGTCCGGTCGCCCGGCGGAATCCCCAAGACCGACCCCAATATTTGGATGAGTCGGGGGGCCGTGCCGGCGAAGTAGTCGTAATTCCCATATAAGTAGTCCACCCACGGACAGTTGGCCCCCAGGTCCCGGAGGACGCCCAGCTCGCGATACATGCGCCCGCCAGCCCGACCGGCCTTGAAGTTGTCCCCCCGAATCGCCAGCCACAGACTCTCCAGTCCGTACGAGCTGGCCTGAGCCAAGGCGACGGCCCCGACGTCGGCCCTCGAGCGCTCCATGGCCTGGACCTTCCACCGCAGGATTCGCAGGCGACGCTCGATCTCGTCCGTCGACACGGGTCGGATGTAATCGTTCCATCGGATGGCGATGAGGGCACTGACAAAAAAGGGATAAGGATTG
>JANXAA010000312.1 GCA_025061865.1 Acidobacteriota bacterium
GTTCTCTAAGAGGGTGAGGGCCGTATGCCGGACGATGGCCGCCGGGTCCTGGAGGGCCTCCACCAGCAGGGGTTCGACCTCGGGCCCGCCCTCCGTCACGAGCCGGCGGAGGACGTTCGCCCGTGTCGTCGCACTGGACGCACGTCGAAACTCCGCGATGCGGCTCTGCAGGTCCATCTCTACACGGTCGAGAGGATGTGGCCGAGTTTCTCTTTCTTGACTCGCAGATAGTCCCGATTCCGTGGATTGGGCGGGACTTCTAGAGGTACCCGCTCGACGATTTCCAGGCCGTACCCGTCCAAGGCGATGTACTTGGTCGGGTTGTTGGTCATCAGGCGCATCTTCCGGACGCCCAACTCCCGCAAGATCTGCGCCCCGATTCCGTAGTCCCGATGGTCAGGCTTGAAGCCCAGAGACCGGTTGGCCTCGACGGTGTCCAGGCCCTGGCGGTCTTGCAGCTCGTAAGCCCGGAGCTTGTTAAGGAGACCGATCCCCCGACCCTCGTGGTTCAGGATGTACAACAGGACACCCTGACCTGCCTCGGCGATCAAGCTGAGCGCCTTCTCCAACTGCTGGCCGCAGTCACAGCGCAGGGAGTGGAGCACGTCCCCCGTCAGGCATTCCGAGTGGACCCGCACGAGGACGGGCTCGTCGGGCCGGATAGACCCCATCGTTAAGGCCACGTGGTGGGTGTGGTCGATGACGTTCTCGAAAGCATGGAGCTGAAAGGTCCCGAACGCAGTCGGCAGGTCGACCCGGATGACCTCCCGGACGAGCCGCTCCCGCCGCATTCGGAAGCGGATGAGGTCGACGACCGTGATCATGAGGAGGCCATGCACTTGAGTAAACTTCTCCAGGTCCGGCACCCGGGCCATCGTGCCATCGTCGTTCATGATCTCGCAGACGACACCGGCTGGGTAAAGGCCCGCCAGTCGGCACAGATCGACAGCCGCCTCCGTGTGGCCGGCCCGTTGGAGGACACCGCCCTCCTTGGCCCGGAGAGGAAAGACGTGACCCGGCCGGGCTAAGTCCTCGGGTTTCGTCCGGGGATCGATAGCCGTCAAGATCGTCGTCGCCCGGTCGTAGGCCGAGATGCCCGTCGTGACCTTGTTTTTCGCCTCGATGGACACGCAGAAGGCCGTCCCATGGGACGACGCATTGTCGCTGACCATCAGGGGAATCTGGAGCTCGTCGAGGCGCTTGGGCTCCATCGCCAGGCAGATAAGCCCCCGGCCGTACCGGGCCATGAAGTTGACGGCCTCAGGGGTGACCTTTTCGGCGGCAATCATGAGGTCCCCCTCGTTTTCCCGGTCGGCGTCGTCGACGATGACGATCATCTGGCCGCGGCGGAGCGCTTCGAGGGCTTCCTCGATGGTCGCAAAAGGCATCACAGACCCCCAGGCCACCGTTTGAGGTAGGGCTTCACTAAAGCATAGATGTACTTCGCCAAGATATCAAGCTCGACGTTGACGGCGTCTCCGACCTGTAAGTCGCCCAGGTTCGTGTGCTCTAAGGTGTAAGGGATCAGGCTGACCGAGAAGGCCGTCGGTGCGACGTCGACGACCGTCAGGCTCACGCCGTTGACGGCGATACTTCCCTTCGAGACGACATAGGGCTGCCAGGCTTCCGGAAGCGCATAGACGTGGAGCCGACTCCCGGGTCGGTCGACGACGTCCGTCAAGACCGTCGTGCCGTCGACGTGGCCCTGGACCCAGTGGCCGCCCAGGGCTTGGCCGGCTCGTAAGGCCGGTTCTAGATTGACTCGTCGACCCACAGTCCATGTACCTAACGTCGTCCGCTGGAGAGTCTCCTCGACGGCCTCGACGACAAAGTGATCCCCTGCCCGGGCGATGACCGTCAGACACACGCCGTCCAGGGCAATGGAATCGCCGCGCCCCAGGGGTTCGGTCCATTCCGGGGGGACCTGGATTTCTAAGCGCAGGTTGCCGCCTTGGACTTCCCGAGCCTTGACCCGACCACAGGCGATGATGATGCCTGTAAACATCGATCCTTCCCATCCCCAGGTCCCGGCCCGTCGGGATTCGGGGCCGGGGCTCGGGATTCGGGAAAAGAGAGGGCTAAGAGACGAGCAAACAGTCTGACCGTCTGGCCTTCTCCCTTCCTCCCCGAACGCTCACCATCCAGCACCGCGCACCCAATACCGAATATCGATAGCCGGGAACCGAGACCTGGGAACCGGAAATCCTCACATCTTCACGATCCGGACCCGCTGCAGGCGGGGTCCCTGGCGATCGAGGACCTCGAAGCGATAGGGCGGGTACTCGACGACCTCGCCCTGCTCGGGGATCCGCTCCTGCTGAGCGATGAGAAAGCCCGCCAGTGTCGCATACCCGGGACTCTCCGGCAAGGGCTCCGGCAGGGCTTCGTTGAGCTCCTTGATAGATGTGGATCCAATAGCCTCCCAGACGTCGTCCGCCCGCCGCTGAATCGGTGGTTCCCGTCGGGCCCGCCGCACGTCGAACTCGTCCTCGATCTCACCGACGATCTCCTCGATGATGTCTTCCATCGTGACGATGCCCTCAAAACGGCCGTACTCATCGAACACGACGGCGATGTGGATCCGCCGCTTCTGAATCTCCCGAAGGACCGAGTCGATCCGAGCCCCAGACGTCACGACCAGGGGCGGCCGCAGGATGGCCGCCACGTCCTCGGGTCGCTGGAGTCGGCCCCGGAAGAAGGCACCCCAGAAGTCCTTGGCATACAAGACGCCGACGATGTTGTCGATTCGGTCTTGATATACCGGGAACCGGGAGAATGCGCTGGTATGAAGCGTCGCCGCAATCTGCTCGACGGACATGCCCAGACCGAGGAGCTGGACCCGATGACGGGGAATCATGATCTCGTCGACCGGATGCCGGGGCAGGTCCAGGATCCGCCATATCAGATGGAACGGCCCAGACAGGAATCGGGGTGAACGGGGAAGCGCCAGAAGCAAGCTCCGGACCTCCTCCTCGGACAGGCCGTCCGTCCGTTCCGGGCCGAGCCGTCGATAACCCAGCCAGCTCAGGCCCAGACGGGCTAACGACCCCGTCACCCGGACGACCGGGTACAGCGCCAGGAGCAGGAGATACAAGAAAGGACCGAACCATAGGGCC
>JANXAA010000313.1 GCA_025061865.1 Acidobacteriota bacterium
CCGTTCCATCGGGGAATGGCTTCAGGCGCTCCGCTGGGCCTGCCCAATGTGTCGTCAACCTCTGACGGTCGAAAGGCTGGAGACGTTACATTGCCTGGCCTGCCGGGTAGATTATCCGTGCGTAGACGGCATATGGCGTTTTCCACCGCCTGAGCGGGCGGCCTTTTTTCAGGCCTTCCTCCGGGACTACGAGACGATTCGCCGAGCCGAGGGTCGGGACTCCGACGACCCGGTCTACTACCGGGCCCTGCCCTTTGAAGACCGGACGGGTCGCTTCCGAGCTGACTGGCGGATTCGGGCGAAAAGCTTTCAAGTCTTCGTCTGTCGGGTCCTCGACCCCTGGCTTGCCATCGGGGCCAGCCCCTGCAAGTCTTGGACCTCGGGTCCGGCAATGGATGGTTGTCCTATCGCTTGGCCGGCCGGGGTCACATCGTCGTGGCCGTGGACTTGATCACGAATTCGTGGGACGGCCTCGGGGCTCACGGGCACTATGACGAGGCCTTTCTCCCCGTGCAAGCCGAATTTGACCGCCTGCCCTTTGCAGAGGGTCAGTTTGACGTAGCTGTCTTCAACGCCTCTCTACACTACTCGACGGACTATGGGATCACATTGACCGAAGCCCTGCGGGTCTTACACCTCGACGGTCGGGTCGTCGTCATGGACTTGCCGGTCTATCGGGACGCGGCCAGCGGCCACCAGATGGTCCAAGGGCGGGAGGCCGAATTCGTTCGCAAGTACGGGTTTCCTTCCGATGCCATCCCCAGCGAGCACTATCTGACATACGGCCGTCTTCAGGGACCTGGCCGAGGCGCTGGGCTTACGGTGGACCCTCATCCGTCCGTTTTACGGGTGGCGCTGGGCCCTACGGCCCTGGCAGGCCCGGCTCTTAGGACATCGGGAGCCGGCTCGGTTCCTCGTAATCGTCGGATTTAAGCAAGATGCAGGATGTAGGACGGGAAATGGAGCGTGGCGGAGCAACGATTCAGGCGGCATCTCACGACTATCTATGGGCGGTCTTGGAAGGCGTTCGTCGGGTCCTGGGGCGGGCGTGGGCCCGGGGGTACTTCCAGGTCTTCCAGTGACATCGATACAACCGGATCGTCATGGAGACAGTCGCCGGCAAGCCCGTCGTGGTCCTGCCGGGAGTCTTTAATCCGAAGCTTTTCCAGACAGGTGAGTTTATGATCGAAACGCTGAATGAGCGGTGGATTCCGGCCGGTTCGACCGTCTTGGACATGGGCCCAGGGTCCGGCATCGGCGCCGTCTTTGCGGCTCAGTGGGCCCGACGGGTCGGGGCCCTCGACATCAGTCCAGCAGCCGTCCGATGCGCTCGAATCCACGTCTTCCTGCACGGACTGGAGGATCGGGTCGAGGTATGCCAGGGGGACTTATTCGAGCCCGTGCGAGGAGAGCGCTTCGATGTGGTCTTGTTCAATCCGCCGTACTTACGAGGCGAACCCCGAGATGACCTGGAGCGGGCCCCGTAGTCGACGGACGTCGTCGAACGGGTCGCCGCTGGCTTGGAGAGCCATCTGACCGCTCGCGGTTGGGCCCTCGTGCTCCTCTCATCGGTTTCAGATAGGGCGGGCTTTCTCCGACATTTCCGAGTTCGGGGCTTCCTCGTCGAGCCGATCGCCCGGTGGCGTCACTTCGGAGAAATCTGGACCGTGTATCGGATCTTCGCGACATCTCGGTATTAGGTCATAGGTACTGGGGATTGGGTCTTCAGGGGTCAATGACGACCCCACTGCCTTATTACCGAGGCCACCGTGATGGTCATCTTGTACAATCCGCCGAGCACGCCTCAGTGGAAACCGGTCCTGCCTCTGTCCCTCTTGGCGTTAGGAGCCGTCCTGGAAGGGGTGCACGAGTACATCATCGTCGACGGAAACTTGGAGGCAGACCCCCTTACTACGCTGGACCGGGCCGTCCGCGAGACAGGAGCTGACGTCCCGGGCGTGACCGTCATGCCCGGTCCCCAATTGGCCGACGCCGTCCCCGTCAGTCGCCAGCTCAAGGCCCGCTATGCCCATCTGACCGTCGTCTGGGGCGACTACTTCCCCGACCCAGCACTACGACGTGTGCCTCCGGGTCGACTACGTGGACTATGTCGTGCGGGGTCACGGGGAGCTCGTCTTCCGGGCTCTCGTCAAGGCCCTCAGGCGGGATGAAGACCCCAAGAACCTGCCGGGCCTCGATTATCGGGACACCTGGACCGGCGAGGTCGTCTCGAACGGCCTGGCCCCGATTCCCCACCCGGACCGTCTGCCCGACTTTCCCTATCATCGGGTTGCTATGCCCCGATATGTCCGGCGAACCTTCCTGGGGACTCGGACTCTCTCCCATCACTCGAGCTACGGGTGTCCTTTCCTGTGCAACTTCTGCGCCGTCGTGATGAACATGGTCAATGGTCGTTGGTACGCTCAGTCGGCTGAACGCACGGCCTGGGTCGTGCACCACTTAGTCGAACATTGGGGAGCTAACGCCGTCGAATTCGCGGCTTCTAAACGATGAGGTCCCCGCCACCGGGTCCCCGAGAGACGATGGAACACCTTCGTCAACTAAATTTCGGATACTTGGGATCAGGAGTCCGGGACCGGGATCAAGCTTTCCCTGACCCCCGACAGCCCAATGTGGAAACCTGCGGGCCGCGTCCTGAGCTATGGCCTAGGGCCCTTTTCCCGGGACCGGGCAAACCGGCATCCGGGACCTCATTATCCTGAATTATCCTGACACACCGCCTTAGCAAACAGGGTTCGGATCTTGCATCCTGCGTCTTGCATCCTATATCTTATCTTTTAACTCCAGCCTCTTGGGGAGGTGAACTGTGCGACATCGATGGATTTATGGCACACTCATTGCCAGTCTCCTGGCCAGTTCGATCGGATGGTCCCAGCAAGCGCAAAAGTCGCCACCGAACCCGCCGGTCCCGTCGACGCCCCCTGTGGAGACCGTCGGAGTCCATGACCCCAACTTTCATTATGAAGAGGGCCGGGACCCCTTCGAAAACCTCACCCTTCGGGTCAAGGATAAGGGGCGGCCGCGAGAAATTCGAAGCGTAGCCGACCTCCTGGTCGAAGAAGTCTCCGTGATGGGCATTTTCCAGC
>JANXAA010000314.1 GCA_025061865.1 Acidobacteriota bacterium
TCCCGAAAGACGAGGAGGTAGAGGGTCGGGAGGTCAGAAGACAAGGAGGACGGTAGTCTTTCCTGCCCTTTGTGCCGAGTAGCTTTCTTGTCTTCTCGCCTTCGGGCCTTCTAATAATTCCATGACCTGACTGCCGAATTGCCCGTGGGGAGACGAGGGTGATGTCGATCGTTCAGTGGTGCGGTACGGGCCGCCGGAAAGAAGCCGTGGCCCGTGTGTTCTTGCGTCCGGGTTCGGGAAAGATCACGGTCAACGGGAGAGACTTCGAGGCGTACTTTCCCCGCTTGTGGCACCGTCTGCGGGCGCGAGAAGCCTTGGTCTTGGCCAACCTGGCGGACCGCCTGGACGCCCTGATCACGACCCGCGGGGGGGGTCTGACGGGTCAGGCCGATGCGATTCGCTTAGGGATCGCCCGGGCCCTGTTGGCCTATAATCCGGAACTGCGGCCCGTTTTAAAGAAAAACGGGCTATTGACCCAAGACTCGCGTCGGCATGAGCGAAAGAAGTACGGTCAGCCGGGCCGTCGAAAGAAATACCAGTACCACAAACGGTGATATCCTTTTACCGACTGACCCCGCTGGCCCAACTGCCGAACTCCTGAATCGCTGAATTACTTAACTCCCGAATTCCTGAATTGCCGACAGGAGGTTCCGTCTTGACTGTCGACCTGAGCATGCGAGAGCTCTTAGAGGCCGGGGTCCATTTTGGCCACCGGACCAGCCGGTGGAACCCCAAGATGCGGTCTTTCATCTTTACCGAGCGAAACGGGATTCATATCATCGACCTCCAGCAGACGATGACCTGCTTTCGGGAGGCGGTCGCCTTCGTGACCCAAACGGTGGCCGAGGGCAAGAAAATCTTGTTCGTGGGGACGAAGCGCCAGGCTCAGGACATCGTCAAGGCTGAGGCGGAACGATGCGGCATGCCGTATGTCATCTACCGGTGGCCCGGCGGCTTGCTGACGAATTTCGAGACAGTCCGCCGGAGTATCGAGAAGTACACGGGCCTGAAGGCGCTTCGGGAGGATGTCCAGCAGTGGTCCCGTCTCCCGAAGAAAGAGCAGTCGCGAATCGAGAAGTACATTCAGCGGAAGGCGAAACTCTATGAGGGTATCCTGACTTTGGACCGCCTGCCAGGGGCCCTCTTCATCGTCGATTCGGAGAAGGAGGCGACGGCTGTCCGGGAGGCCAATAAGTTGGATATCCCCGTCGTGGCCATCTTGGACACGAACTGTGACCCGGAGCCGATCCGGTACCCTATCCCAGGCAATGACGACGCCATCCGTTCCATCCGATTGTTCACAGCTCGGATCGCCGATGCTGTCTTAGAAGGTCGGGGTATCTACGAAGCCCATCTGGCCGAGGCCGCCGAGGTCGTCTCGGAAGCCCCCGAGGCGGCCGGGGCCTTCGGGATGGAAATCGACCGCTACGAAGCTTACGAAGAGGCCTATCAAGAAGAGGAAGAGGAAGAGGAGCTGTAGCCCCAACGCTTGCACGCCCCCGTTCGAGCTGTTCCCGGAGTCGAAAACCATGGATAAGGACAAGCAAGACCTCATGGCAAAGGTTAAGCAGTTGCGGGCGGAGACCGGTGCCGGCTGGATGGATTGCCGGAAGGCTATCGAGGAGGCCAAGGGCGACATCGAGCAAGCTCGGCGCATCCTAAAGGCGAAGGGCGTCCAGATGGCTCAGAAGAAAGCCCACCGGGAGACGCGGGAGGGTCTGATCGAAGCCTATATCCACTTCAGCGGTCGGTTCGGGGCCCTGGTCGAGGTCAACTGCGAGACCGACTTCGTGGCCCGCACACCCGAGTTCAAGAGGCTGGCCCAGGAGATTGCCCTCCAGGTCGCTGGGATGAACCCTCGGTACGTCTCTCGAGATCAGGTCCCTGAACAAGAGATCCATCGCCTGCGACAGGAGTTTGAAGAAACAGTCGCCGCCTCCGTCGACCCGGCTACTCAAGATTCGGCCTGGGAGCGGTACCTGGAGCGGTTTTACGCCGAAAGCTGTCTGCTGGATCAACCCTGGGTCCGGGACCAGACCCGGACGGTCCGGGACCTCCTCACCGAAACCATCGCCCGCCTGGGTGAGAACATCGTCGTCCGTCGCTTCCTCCGGTTCGAGCTGGGCGAGTAGCTACCCCGCCTGGGAGCCCCGTCACTGACCGGGGGGTTTGATGCATGTCGCCATCGTTGGCCTGATGACCTGGCTGGCCTTGCCGTGGGACCTGCAGTGGATCGTGGCCCAGGGCGTGAACTGCCAGTTTCAGACACCTGTTCAATGCCGCCGGAATCGATGGGGCTTTGAGCTCCGAACTGTTCGGGACGCGGACTTCTTGGCGTGGCCCCCACTGTATCGGGTCTTCCAACGGGTCACGACCCTGCGGCGGGACCAGACACTTTTGGTCCTGCGGGTCCGATGGATCAACCGGTCCTCAGAGGCCCTCCTGATAGAACCCTCGGCTGTGTGGTTCTGGCTTCAATCGGAGCGGCCCCTGAGCCCCCTCCAGTGGGAAGACTTGATGGGCCTCTTGAGCCAGCCGCATCTGCCCCAGACACCGGATGGCCAGTGGTTTCAGACGCATACGATGGTAGAAGTCGTCTATGTCCCTCCGAATCACTTCACGGAACGATTCTTGCTGTTTCGAGTCCCGACCGAGGGATGGAACCGGTGTCAGGTCCACTTCGACCCCGTGTGGGTCGGCACTCAACCCCTGGGGATCCGTTTGTTCTGTCGGAAAAATAGGCGGGTCGGCAGATAGTCAGATGGGCAGGTCGATAAAGCGGGGGCCCTGAAGACATCCCAACCCCGCTCGCTACGGCCTTGCGAACTGAACCGCTTTGTCGACTCACCCATCTGCCATCCTGTTCACCTGCCCCATGGCTTTACTGCGGATGGATCATGGCTGAATCTCGCGGCCTCGTATTCGTCTTGGACGACGAACCCGACATCGTCGAGGCGCTGACCGAAGTCCTGGAAGATGAGGGCTACGCCTGCCGGTCGGCCCGGGACCCCCTCACAGCCTTAGCTCAACTCGAACAGGAGGAACCCGACGCCGTCCTCCTGGACCTGCGGCTTCCCCAGATGGACGGTCGGGAGGTC
>JANXAA010000315.1 GCA_025061865.1 Acidobacteriota bacterium
GAAGATATGTCTATAAGCAGTATAAAGTTTATTATATAAAGTCATCGCGGTGACTCTTTACGATAATATCGGACGTACGTAGTTCCCGCATGGTCCCACCGGAGTTGCGACCGGGCGAAGGCCCGGGCTCGGGCGGCGACCTCCCGACGGCGACGTTCGTCTTCTAGGGCCGTTCGCAAAACCTCGGCCAATGCTTCGGGGGTCGCCGTCCTTGCGACAAACCCACGGCCATCGGCCAGAAGCTCTGGGAGCGCACCCCGCGGCGTTGCCACGACGGGCCGGCCCATCGCCATCGCCTCGGCGGCCGCATAGCCAAAGGGCTCGTCCCAGGTGCTCGGGACTCCGACGACCGCCGAACGAGCGTAAAGTTCGGCAATACCGTCCAGTGGAAGCGAGCCGAGAAACCGGACTCGGCTCTCTAAGCCGAGTTCTCGAGCCAAGGCCTCCCAAGGACCTCGCATGGGGCCATCGCCGGCTATTTCCAGACAAGCCTCAGGGACTCGGGTCAAGGCCTGAAGTAAAAGGTCGACCCCCTTTTCAGCCACAAGCCGACCCGCAAAAGCGACGAGTCCGTCCCGGCCCGGGCCGTCGGCTTGAGTGGCAAAGGCGACCTCCGACACGGCGTCATAGATGACCCGACTATGCGGCACGTCGATACGCTCAGCCAGGTATCGGCTGACGCATACGTTGACAGCCGCCGTCCAAGTGGCCGCGCGGTGGACCCGGACGCTTCCATGGCCTCGAAGACCCTGGACGCGACACACCCGACAGGGACCTGGCCGGGGTCCCGCAGGGCACGGATCGCCAGAATTCGAACTCCAGGCCAGCCCCGTCGGACAGACGGCCTGATGACCGTGGTGAGTCACGACGGGCCGGCGTCCGACCAGAAGCGCCGCTAAGATGCCCCGGACCGAAAGGCCACTCACGTGGACGACGTCGGACCGCCGGGCCGTTCGCACGACGGTACCGAAGTCCGGATGTCGGAGGACTCGATAGGGCCGCTGTCGATCGGCTGTCGGTGCGGCTGGTGTATACGTCACGACAGTGACGTCATGACCGTGTTCGGCTAACCAACTGGCCAGCCCTTCGGCAAACCGTTCCATCCCGCCGACAGCCGGCGGGAACACCCGAGAGTAAAGAAGAATCCTCATAAGTGGCAGAGCACGAGAGTTATAAATCTTAGGGTTCGGTTAATCATGTTCGTCGGGACCCTAAGAATTACGTCTAATTCGTTTTGTACTGCTACTTCCGGCACCTCGCATCCAATTGCATCGAGTCTATCTGCCGACATGCGTATTTGCCTAAGTGGGAACTCTCTCCCCTTACGGAAGTGCTACGATGTGAGCCGGACTGCCGACCGGCAGGCTGACGGGGACGTCCACGCCTTGAGTCCGTCCTGGGGCCACAGGAAGGACGGATACGCTCCGAGCTCCATTAAGGCCCAAATTCCTCCCAGAGCGACTCGCGCCCAATGACTTCACCGGTATACCGTGGGTTCTTTTTTGCCTTTTAAGGCGATGGCTTTTTCTACGGCCTGGAGTAGAGCTTCCACGTTCTCCCGGGGTGACCAGGTCTTCATCCGTTTTCGGGCGGCTTCCCCCATCCGCCGCAGGCGCTCCCGGTCCGGCAAAACTTCCCGCAGGATGTAGGTCAGAGCCTTGACGTCCCCGCACGGGTACACGAAGCCCGTCTCCCCTTCCCGCACCAGGTCATATCCAGCGCCCACCCGATCGCTAACGATCACCGGGGTACCGCATAGCATCGCCTCGTTGACAGGCAGCCCCCAGGGCTCATGCTCGGACGCAACGACCAGCACGTCACTGGATGTGTATACAGCTGGAAGCGCCGAGTAGGGAATGAGCCCAAGAAACCGCACGCGTTGGGATATCCCTAGACGTTCACACTCGGCGACTAATGATTCTCGAAGGGGCCCGTCTCCGACCATTACGAGGTAACTGTCTTGGATACAAGCCATCGCAAAGGCCTGGACGACGTCAGAAAGGCGCTTTCGGGGGAGAAACTTAGCGCAGACAAGCGCGGTAGGCGCTTGTGGGGGAATGCCCCACTTGCGCCGTACCTCAATAGGGTCTATACGACTTGCCTGGTCCGTTATCCAGTCGTTGTCCACGACATAGGGCGTGATGATAACCCGTTGGGGCGGTAGACCCAACGAACATAGAAACCGGAAGGCCGCAGTCGAAGGGACGATGACTACATCCGGGAGCCGGAATATCCGCCGATAGAACCCGGGCTTCAGCCAAGTTCGCCATCGTCGGGGGCTGGGCGATGCCAGGGACGTGACGTCCGTGCCGAGGATAAGTGCTCTGTTCATGGACTTCGCCGTTATCACCGCCAGAGCGAGGCTTGCGTAGGCATACCCGTAGACGACGACGCAATCGTGCTGCCGAATCAGCCGGACCAGCCCCGGATTCCAGAGGCCAAAGAACCGATCCAGTCCGGGCTGAAGGGATCGGTTCGGCACATACGTCCAGGAATAACCGTCTAAAAGGCAAACGTCAAAAGCCTGCTTTGTTAGAAATTCAGGATTTTGACCTCGGGCCTCCGACGGCAGAGAGCAGTAAGCGACCAAGGGATTGACCTCAGGACGAGTCGCCAGAAGCCTCAGAACGGCCGTCTGATTTGGTACTGGATGAGAGGAAACTAGGAGGACCCGGATAGGTCGCGTCATATGGTCGTCTGCTGAAGGATTGCCTCGACCCTTTCGGCGATTCGGTCCCAGGAAAAATACTGGGTATAAGCCTGACGATGGCGTTCCCGGAGTTCCGCCGCCCAAGCGGGGTCCCGAGCCAGACGCAGAAGCGAGCGAGACAGGCCCTCGACATCTCCGAACTCGACAAGGGCGACCCCGGCATCGGTAATGGGCCATGCCGTTTCCACACTTTGGTAACCGACGACAGGGACGCCGTGAGCGATAGCGGCGATGACCGTCCCCCGACGGGACGAGACCCCGCCTCGGACAAACAGGAAGGCATCGCTTTGTCCCAGCCATCGGCTCAACGCTTCCGCGTGAGCTACGCCGACGACGGTGAGCTGGACTTGCGAGTCGCTTAAAAGGTTTTGCAAGAGGGGCTCAG
>JANXAA010000316.1 GCA_025061865.1 Acidobacteriota bacterium
ATGGGCGACGGGGTCATGAACTAAGAAGGTGCATTGCTCCATCAGGTGGTGGGCCATCTCCTCATCGACCCGGACGGGCCCCAGGGGTGTCTCCCACACGCCCGTCGCCCAGCAGGCCAGGGGGGCGCCCATGCCCGTGTGGTTCGGACACAGGATGATAAAACGGTGGGGAAGTCGGACTCGGCCGTAGACCCGCCCAGCAGTCCGCCCCGAGTAAATATAGCCAGCATGGGGACCCACGATGGCCGTCGCCGAGACCTTGGGGGTCACGTCTTCGATCAGCTGAGCTAAAAGGCCCCGCAGTTGGTCTGG
The DNA here is from genome assembly GCA_025061865.1 of Acidobacteriota bacterium. GTDB lineage: Bacteria > Acidobacteriota > HRBIN11 > HRBIN11 > HRBIN11 > HRBIN11. The sequence goes on from JANXAA010000316.1 coordinate 313, forward strand.
GTCGCTGGGGTAAAAATAGCCGGCGACGGCAGGCTTGCGAATCGCCATGTAGGTCTCCTCCACCCTTTAAATTCAGTATATACGGTCACGGAGTCTTCTGAAATAAGGTTGGGGTCAGGGGGACCGGGACCCGTTTTCCCCTGAGCCCTGACGCCCTAATCCCATAGACCCTCAAGACTGCCATCTGGTAAACTGAATACGGGCTCACACGAATGCTCGACTCCTGTATCGCCCATCTTCTGACGGGAGGCGCATCATGGACCGGCCTGGACGTTCCGTCGTCATCGTCGGCTATGCCCGGACGCCTATCGGGAGCTTCTTAGGGACCCTCAGCCGTCTGGCGGCTCCGCAGCTGGGGGCCGTAGCGATTCGAGCGGCCCTTCAGCGGACGGGCCTCCCTCCGGAAGACGTCCAGGAAGTCATTATGGGTCAGGTCATTCAGGCCGGGACCGGCCAAGCACCGGCCCGGCAGGCCGCTCGGCTTGCGGGCCTCCCGGTGCGGGTCGAGTGTCTGACGGTCAACAAGGTGTGCGGTTCGGGCCTGAAAGCCATCATGCTGGCGGCGCAGGCCATCCGCCTGGGGGACGCTGACGTCGTCGTCGCCGGTGGTATGGAAAGCATGAGTCGGGCGCCGTACTTGCTCCAGCGGGCTCGGACAGGCTACCGTCTGGGTCACGGGGAAATCCACGACGCCCTGATCCTAGACGGTTTATGGGATGCTCACTACCAAATGCATATGGGGAATTGTGCGGAACACTGCGCCCGCCAGCTGAACATCGGACGAGCGGCCCAGGACGAGTATGCCGCTGAAAGCTACCGGCGGGCCCTTCGGGCCATAGAGCGGGGTGACTTCGTTCGGGAAATCGTTCCTGTCGAGGTCCCCGACGAAAAGGGGAACGTGCAGGTCGTCACCGAGGATGAGGAGCCGCGGCGGGTTCGGTTCGAGAAGATCCCGACCCTACCGCCCGTCTTCGACCCGGCCGGGACGATCACGGCGGCGAATGCGTCCAAGATAAACGACGGCGCGGCAGCCGTCGTCGTGACGGCGGAGGAAGTCGCCCGAGACCGGGGCCTCCGGCCGATCGGCCGGGTCGTCGACTTCTGTACGGCGGCTCGGGACCCCATCGAGTTCCCCCGAGCGCCCGTCGATGCCATCCGGAAGCTCTTCCATCGCACGGGTCTTTCGAAGGACGATGTCGACCTTTACGAGATCAACGAGGCTTTTGCGTCTGTCGCCCTGGGTGTCATTCAAGAACTGGACCTGGACCCTGGACGGGTGAACGTCCACGGCGGGGCCATCGCCCTCGGTCATCCCATCGGGGCCAGCGGGGCCCGTTTGGTTTGCACGCTCCTGAATGCCCTGACGACCTACCAAAAACGATTCGGCGTCGTCAGCCTCTGCCTGGGGGGCGGTGAGGCGGTCACCCTGCTGGTCGAACGCCTGGAAGGGTAGGTCCTGTTCCACGTGGAACACTCCCGAGAGGGCATCGTTTCAATCGAGCTTATCGGCATGCCCTGGGTGAACCCGGAGACAAGGTGCCGGATGGGCCGTCTGTCGGGTCGGCGGAGATAGACCTTAGGTCATGGCCAGGCATTCACGGGTTTTCCACGTCCTCCATGTCCGTCTCCCAGGGTCTTCCGCTTTGGAGAAGGGGGACGACTCGAGGTTCGAGGTCGACTGTCTCCTCCAAACCGTGAAGGCGTCCCTGCCCGTCGACGGCGGGTTGTGGAAAAGCGGCGGAATTGGGTCAGTCCCGGGGGAGCTCGTACTCCCAGGCATCCGGGATCAAGAAGCCCTGACAGACCAGGCGGGCCTCGCCCGAGAGGTGAATCGCCCGAAGAGTCCCTCCGTCCCACTCAAGCCGGACGAGCAGGTCCGAGCCGGACTGGGTATGGAATCGGTAAGTGTCCCAACGATACCCTAGATGGGCTAAGACGAGCGCCGTCGAGACACACCCGCTCCCGCATGAGAGGGTCTCGGCCTCGACGCCCCGCTCGTAAGTCCGGATGTCGATGTGGCCAGGCTCGACGACGTGGACGAAGTTGACGTTGGCCCCTGCGGGCCCCAGGTCGGGATGAAACCGAAAGGCCGGCGCAAGGCGGGGAAGGTCTAATGACCCTACGTCTCGTACGGGAATGACCAAGTGGGGGTCCCCGATTTGGACCCAGTGGGCCGAGATGGCCTGATGCCGAAAAGCCAGTCGTTGGTGGAGCCGAATCTCATAGATCCGGTAAAAACGCAGATGGACTGTCCGATAGTCGACGACCGCTTCGATCACCCCGATGGCCGTCTCGATCGTCATCTGACGGGGCGCCATCACGTGCCGGAGGGCGTACCGAGCGACACAGCGGGTCCCGTTCATGCACATGTTGAATTCTGTCCCGTCGGGATTGAAAAAACGAGCCCGCACATGGGCTTTCCGACTCGACTCGACCAGGATAAGACCGTCCGCCCCGACCGATAGCCGCCGGTGGCAGAGTCTTTGCGCCAGGACGGGAGCCAGGTCCGTCCACCGTCCGTCCCGGTTGTCCAGGATGATGAAGTCATTGCCAGCGGCGACCCAACGGTCAAAGGGGATCTCTTCGACGCCCGGAAGCATCCCAGGCTACTCGAAAAGTGGCCTGGTCATCCGTCAGGCCACTCAATTTCGTAAGTTTCGATCAGTGGGTTCGAGAGGACCTTCTCGACGATCTCGATGACCTGCCGGCGTTCTGCCTCGTCGAGGGTTCCACTCCACTCGATGTCAAAGACCTTCCCCGTGTGGACC
>JANXAA010000317.1 GCA_025061865.1 Acidobacteriota bacterium
AGGGTTGCCAGTCCGGCACCCCGGGGTCTGGCCCCGCCCGTAAGACGGTGATGTCCACAAACCCGATGGACCCCAGGCAGCCGTCGGCGACGAGGTCTCGCAGAGACCGCCACACAGGCGCATAACGGTATTGATGGCAGACCATGAACACGCGGGGCCGGTCCCGCAGGAGTCGGGCGACGGCTCGGGCGTCCGAGAGTCGAGCCGTCAGGGGCTTCTCGCACAGGACGTGGCACCCATGCCGCACGGCCTGCCGGATGAGGTCCTTGTGCACATGGGGCGGCGCACAGACGTCCACGAAATCCAGCCGCTCCGACCGGAACAGCTCGGCGGCGTTCCGGTAAATCCGGATCTCGGGCAGGCACGTCCGGAGGGTCGCATGCCGAGTCTCGACAGGTTCGACAGCGGCTACGAGACGGACCCGCTTCCGTAGAAACTCATCGGTCTGAAAGGCCGGGATATGCGCTTGGAGAGCGATACTTCCGACACCAATGATCGCACCCTTCCACACCATCGTTTAGGCCGTTACAGGATACACGGTGTTGGACATGGTTCAGTAACCCCAAGGGCGACCTTCAAGGGAGAGCCCTACAGGAGGGATGGGATAGGTTCGCAGGCCCAAAGGCTTACGCAATTACAGGCCAGGCGGCCTGCGCCACCATAAAAGCCCCAGTGGGCAAGGCATGGCCATCGCTACCGTACCCTGAATACAGAATAAACACCCCACACCCGGCGTCAATGGCTCGGCGCTTCCGCAAGGATTCGATCGGCGACGGCATCGAAGGCCTCCTGCAGGATGGCGATCCCTTCCTCAGCGATAGCCTCGGTGACGGTCAAGGGCGGATAGAGTCGCATGTTCGGTCGATAGACCATGGCGATTAGGCCCCGCCGGAGGCACTCGTCGAAGATTTGTCGAGTCCACCGGGAGTCCAGGGGTGCCCGGGTCCGCCGGTCAGCGACCAACTCGATACCGATCATAAGGCCCCGCCCCTGGACCCGTCCGACGAAGGGATACCGTTCGGGGAAGACGGCCAGGCGGTCCAGCATGAACTGACCCATGCGGGCCGCATGGGCGACCAAGTCCTCTTCCAAGATGACCCGGACGGTCGCTAGGGCGGCCGCCACCGACAGGGGATTCCCCCCAAAGCTGGACGAGCTTCCACTCGGGTTCGCAAAGGGCCGGGCATGGGCGACTTCTTCTCGGATGAGCAGGCCCGTGATGGGCAGACCCCCGCCCAAGCCTTTGCCGATGACGACGACGTCCGGGACGATGGCGTCATGCTCGCAGGCAAACATCTTGCCCGTCCGACCGAATCCCGTGATCGACTCGTCACAGATAAGCAGGGCCCCCAACTCCCGGGCACAAGTCTGCAGCCTCTGCAGGTAGCCCGGCGGGGGCACGATATTGCCAGCCGTTCCCTGAATAGGTTCGACGACGATGGCGGCCAGGTCGTTGGTCGTCTCGACAAGGACCTTCTGGCGTAAGAACTCGACACAGGCGAATTGGCAATCGGGAAACGTTTGGCCTAAGGCGCAGTGATAACAGTCGGCGTACGGCGTCAGATACGTCCCCGGCATGAGAGGCCCGAGCTCGTGCTTGAAGGGGTCACCCACCAGGCCCAGGACCCCGCCGGTCTTACCATGAAAGCCGCCCCAGAAGCCCAGAAATTCCCGTTTTTTCGTGTACGACTTGGCCAGCCGGAGGGCCGCTTCGACGGCCTCGGCCCCGCCACTGTAAAACTGGACCCGTTGGAGGTCGCCCGGAGCGATCTCGCTTAGGAGTCGTACCAGCTCGGCTCGGGCCTGGGTCGTAAAGCTCCCGACAGCGATACGGGCGGCTTGCTCTTGGACGGCCCGGACCCACTTGGGATGCGCATGACCCAGGAGGGCGACGCCCACGCCCGTAAAGAAGTCGATGAACCGGTTGCCATCGACATCCTCGACGATGGCCCCCTCACCCCGGGCGATGGCCAGCTGGGCATACAGAGCGATGCTGGGAATCCCGGGCGCGATATAGGCCTGCTCCTGCTGGAACCATTGGATTGACCGAGGACCCGGAACAGGACCTCGGACCCGGGCCCATCGCATAAGCCAAACCTCCAGGCGCTCCCGTCAGGCTCGCGAAGGCTTCGTCGACTTGCATTTTAGATGTTAGGTTCCCACTGGGGTATGGGTCGAGTAGTCGGAGACAATCAGACCCCTGCGCCCGATTCCGAATTTCCGAAATTTCCGACACCGGGCACCCCCACCCAAGACTTAACCCTCCCTATGAAGTTGACGAGGCAGTCGTCTGGGGTTCACAAGTCCATTGAACGCCCGCCTATAGGCCTCCTACTCCTTCGTCCAGTCCCGGCGGACGGTGACGCTGACGGCCAGAGGGACTTGGAGGGGGTAGACCGTCTCCATGAGGGTCCGGACTGTCTCGACGACGGCTGCCCGTTCGGCGTCAGGGACTTCGACGACGAGTTCGTCGTGGACCTGAAGCAAGATACGGCTCCGACGGCCCTCTCGGCGGAAGGTCTCCCAGACCCGAATCATCGCCCGCTTCATCAAGTCGGCAGCCGTTCCCTGGATCGGCATGTTGACGGCTTGCCGTTCGGCGGCCTGGCGGACCTGGGGGTCCGGATGGCTGAGCTCCGGGATGTAGCACCGGCGACCCAAGAGCGTCTCGACATAGCCCTGCCGGCGGCCGGCCTCAAGAGTCCGGTCCAGGAAGGCCCGGACGGCCGGATACCGATCAAAGTACCGCCGAATAAATTCCTGGGCCTCTTCCGGGGACATGCCCGTCTGCTGGGCTAAGCCGTAGGCGCTCAGGCCATATACGATCCCGTAGTTGACGACCTTCGCCAGACGGCGTTCCCGCTCCGTGACCTGGTCCGGCGAACACCCAAGGACCTCGGCGGCCGTCCGGGTATGGATGTCCTCCCCCCGCCGGAAGGCCTCGATGAGACCCTCATCGCCACTCATGTGAGCCAGGATGCGGAGCTCGATCTGCGAGTAGTCGGCCGAGAGGAGGCGGAACCCGGGCTCGGCGACGAAGGCGGAGCGGATCTCCCGTCCGAGCTCGGTGCGGAT
>JANXAA010000318.1 GCA_025061865.1 Acidobacteriota bacterium
CGCTCGCCCCACCGAGAGTCCCCCCGCACAAAGACCCGCAGGGCCTGCCCCCGGTCATGGGCCACCTCCAACGCCCGGGGCTGAAAGTACTCGTCGCTCCGCAAACCCGACACACTCCCATATAGGCCCCACCGAGCACCGCCCGTCCCCAGGCCCAACCGCCCGACCCACACGCCCGGCCAACCCCCGCCGGCTTCCACCTGCCCCGTCGTGCCCCGCACGCCCAAACCGCTCCAGGGCACGGCATCCATCAGGCCCATGAAGCGCCACCCGTACTCGGCCGCATAGCCCCCCGTCCGCAGTTGAATCCACCGAAACACGCTGGGGTCGGGACCGAGGCCGAAGATGGGGTTCAGCGTCCATAAGGTGGTCGTCCCGTTCATGTTGTAGCCGATGGCCATCTCAGCGCCTCGGACGTGGGCGATGTCGTTGTGGGACCGGACGACGCCGGGCGACGTCTCAGCCAAGAGATCCTGCAGTTGCCACCGGCGGCTTACAGCTACGTCCCCCATCAGGGTCGAGGAAAGGATGTAGGCCGTCGCAGTAGACTGGAGCTGTTCCCAAACCTGGGGAATCTGGACGACGATGGTCTCCTCTGCCCGTAAAACCATTTCTTGAGGGATCTGAATGACCACCGTCGCCCGTTCATTGGATCGCACTAAGACCTCCCTCGACCCGACGAATCGGTCCAGATACGCCACCTCGACCCGATATCGACCCACTGGCAGCGAGACGTACCAGACCCCGGCCTCCAGAAGAGTCGGGGACGGGGGCATCGGACCAGCGGGCTCCACTGACCGGACCTGGACGGTTACATCCTGTAGGGGAGGCTCGATGCGCACGAAGAGCTCGCCCCACTGAGACGCTTGGACCAGGCCGGTGCTCATCAGCACTAAGATGGCAACAAAGATGGCCCATCGAGATGCTCCATCGGTAGGGAGCACACAATGTATCGACCGAAGGCTCATACACCACCTCCCCAATGGGTATAGGCTTTGATTGAATGAAACACTGGCTGTCAGGCCAGCCGTCGCAGAGAGGCAAGACACCACCCGTCTGGCGGCTTCGCCCAAGATAAACCTGGGCCGCTATCCATGCGGCGGTCCCGACGAAGGGAAGTTCAGCAAAATCAAGCGGACGTCCGGGGAGGCGGGTCCGGTAAGAAAAGAGGGCTTTCGAAGGGAGATTGGACGGCTTCTGCTCCACCCTCGAAAGTCGTCAGCAGCTCAGGCGTCCAGGAAAGGGGAGAAGGCTCGACCCAAAGGGTCAGGTAGGCCCATCCAGCTTCGGGATAGCCCTTCCACCTGCAGGGTTCGAGACGGGGAACCGACGAAGTCGGGTGACAACAGCAGACACCATCGCTACACCCACAAGTGTGGGCTGAGGTGTCGTAGACGGCGACTCCCACAAGGAAGACTCGTAAGGCAACCCCGACCGCCAGAAGGCCGGCCGTTCCGCGTATCCACAGCCACCTCGCCTTCCGAGGGTACCGTCGATCTTTCATCGGATGAATCTCCCCCTTCCATTCCATCTTACCGATTTCGGGGTTTCCCGTCAAGCCGTTGACCCTGGGAGTCAGTCGAACGTCATATTGACAACTGAACGGTCCCCCGTAGGTTGATAAAATTAGTCAAACAGCGTAAAATCGGTATCATATACCCGGTATTTAGGGATGGGGAACATCTCAGTCATGACCTTCGAGGGAGGTCGATCCCGAGCTGGCTCGCCAGGCGGAGCTGGACCTTCCGGTGACCCCACTCGCCAGAGCGGGGTCAGGACGCCTTCGGCCACCTCATCTGGAAGTCGCAACTCAAGGGATGCATGACGGGGGGCTGTATCTTAAGTGCCCCCCCGCAGGGGACTGGAATCGTGTAGAAACCGGGAATCGTGCAGATGCGGCTGGTCGACCTTTATCGAGTGTCTGGCCAAGAACGGTGTCGAGCCCGGCAACGGGGCGTTTTGCTGGGAACGGTCGGTTATCTACTGGCGCTGGGAGTCCTGCTACTCTTGCGGCTCGTCGGCATCACTCGATTTTCGACGGCCCATTGGCTGGGGGCCCTGGGGTGTACGGTGGCGATTCAAGCCCTCCTGTGGTCGGCCCCCCGCTTCGGGTGGGACGCCCGCCTGAAGTGGGACCGGCACTACATCTACGTCCCGATGATCGTGGCGGTCGGCTTGCTCAATGGCTACATCTATATGGCTCCCGAAGTTCGGTTTATCCTCATGATGGTCTGGTTTGCCGCCTTGCTGTATACAGTGGGCTACGCTGGCGCTCTATCCGTCTTGACCCTCAATCTAATGTTTGCAGCTTGTTACCTGATCGTGATTTTCGGACTCACAGACCCGTCCCGTATCGGCTCGACAGCGTTTGAGCTGGCCGTCGTAGGTTCCTTTCTCATCATCACGGCTTACGCAGCCGTCGTCTTTGAGAGTCTCCGGCGGGAACGTCGGTCCATGAAAGATCTGCAGCGACAACTCCTGGAGGCGTCGATTACAGAACCCATGACGGGCCTCTATAACTACCGAGAATTCTACCGTCGCCTGCAGGAGGAAATTCATCGGGCCGAACGCTACGGCCGGTCCTTTGCGCTCTTACTCGTCGACATCGACCGCCTGAAAGCCGTCAACGACCTGCACGGCCATCTAAAGGGAGACGCATTGATCCAGCAGGTCGCCCGCTTGATCCGAGAGAACATCCGACCCAGTGATGTGGCGTACCGTTACGGCGGAGACGAATTCTTTGTCCTTCTCCCAGAGACGTCCCGGGAGGGGGCCCAGACCGTGGCCGAACGTATCTCCCGTATCATCGCCGCCACTTCTCTTCTGGTCGGACCCGGTCAGGTGATCTATCCGACGGTGAGCATCGGACTGGCCGTTTATCCCGAGCACGGCCGGACGACCGAAGAAATCATCGTAGCTGCGGACCGGGCTCTCTACGTCGCCAAGCAGGCTCGCTCCTCACCACCGTGACGCCTGGGATTGGTGTCGATCGGTGCGAAGACGTACAATCATTGCCGAGGTCTATAGATCCTACGGAGGCCTACGATGGCGGTATCC
>JANXAA010000319.1 GCA_025061865.1 Acidobacteriota bacterium
TTCAAGAGAGCCTGCCGCTTGGCGATCTGGCCGACCAGGCGGTCGCCCCGCTCGGTGAAGGCCACAATGGAGGGTGTCGTCCGGGCACCCTCCTTGTTCGGGATGACCTCAGCCCGATCGTTCTGAAAGACGGCGACGCAACTGTTGGTCGTCCCCAGGTCGATGCCGATGATGGGCCCTCTCATGCTCCGGTCTCCGGCGGCCTAGTCATTCGTCGATCCGGCAGTTCGGTAGCTCGGCAAGATAGGTAGCCCTGAACTGCCTAGTCAAATAGATTAAACATTTCGCTCTGCCGTTCCAAGTGGGTCTGGGCGAGGGTGGTTACATCGTCGGGCCGGACCGTCTGAAGTGTCCACAGCCGAAATTGTTCGGCCGCCTGCTCGGCCAGCATCGGCAGGCCCGACAAGACAGCTTGGGCACCGGCCGCCCGGGCCTGCCGGAGGAGGCGGGTCTCCGGAGGATTATAGACCAGGTCATAAACGATTTTACCGGCTAGCCAAGCGTCCGGGATGGGAGGGCCTTGGTCGGTGTGGGGGACCATGCCGAGGGGCGTCGTGTGGACGAGGAGGTCAAAAACCGTCGGATCGACGGCGTCCCAGGGGACGGCCGCCCCGCCGAACCGTCGGGCCAGAGCCTCGGCCTTCTCGTGCGTGCGGTTCGTCACCCAGAAGGGGCACCCCGCCCGCCGGAGGGCGTAAGCCACGGCGTGGGCCGCTCCGCCAGCGCCCACGATCAGGGCCCGCCAGGGGCGGGCACCGAACCGCCGGACGAGGGGCCGCCAAAAGCCGACCCAGTCGGTATTCGCCCCTACCCAGGCGTCCTCCCGGTGAATGACCGTGTTGACCGCCCCGATAGCCCGCGCCGCCTCGTCGACATCGTCGAGGTACCGAAGGACATCGATTTTATGAGGGATCGTGACGCTGAGCCCCCCGACGGGCAGAAAACGGACCAAGGGCCAAAAGGCCGCCAAGTCATCGACGGCAAAGGGGACATAGTGAGCCGCCAGACCCGCCTCCTGAAACAATCGGTTGTGGATGTAAGGCGACACCGAATGGACGACCGGGTCACCCAGGATGCCGTAAATCCGATGGTCAGGCGCCATCTCGGGATACCGGTAAACCTGCCACAACTCTTCGACAGCGACCTGGCCCTCCGCCGTCGTCTGGACGGCGACCCCAGGAGACGCATACGTCCAAAGCCCCCCAAACCAAGGCATCAGGACGCGGAGCCAGGTCCCGCGGGGCCCCATGACGACCCAGACGCCGTTCAGACCCTCGGCTTGACAAGCCTCGACGATATCCAGAAAGCGAACAATGTCGGCCCACCGGTCAAGCCGCAGGGCGATTTTGACGGCATCATGAGGTTTTATACGAAAGAGATCCCGCAAACCCGGCCAGGAGGGCAGGCGACCGTCGTACTGATGGTAGGACAGGAGGACTTTGAAGTAGCTTCGGAGCTCCGTGATTAGAGGCGGCCACACGTCAAACTCGATGTCGACCCACTGGCCGAGACGCCGTCGCCCGATTTGCCGCAGGACCCCGACCCGTTCGCTGTCAGTCCCGGCAAACTCCCCGCCCTGTCGGACGGGCCGAAAGGTCCAAAGGACAGGCCGGTCCCGTAAAAATTCCAGGTCCTCGATAGTCCAGTCCCCAAGCCAATCCAGACGGACTTCCAGGAGGTCGACCCGGCCCTCGTAAGCGTGAACCAGCCGCTGGAGCTCGCGGACGGACCGGGCCGGCAGACTCAGGCATATCCGGGGCGTCGCGAAGCGAAAACGCCAAGCCATCTTTTCTGGCCATTCGATAGGTCGGCAGATGGGCAGTAGAAGCGACCGGAACGCAGGGTATCCCAGGGGCGGTTTCTGAAGGAACGGTATCCTAAGACGCTGGACAGCTACCGTCTACGGGCATCTCCCCGCATGGCAGCATGGACCCCAAGAATCCTCATCGGGACTGCGACCCCTGGCGATGTAGGAACCGACAGCCACCGGGAGAGGACCTAAAGCGTCCTCCCCACTCCTACCTGCCTATCTGCCGAACGGTCGAATTCTTCAGCGACGCTTCAGCCAAAACAGGAGGTTCAAGAGAAGGGTCAGGAGCAGGCTCACTAAGAGGCTCGTCGCCAGGGGCAAGTATACCTCGATGGAATCCTTCTTCCAGTGAAAGTCACCCGGCAGACGTCCCAGGAAGCCCAGGCCTGGTAGCCGAGTCAGGGCCCATAGGACCAGACCCAGGACGACCAAAAGCAGGCCCAACCCGATCAGAACTCGTGCGAGCCATGCCGTAGCGTCGCCCATCGTCTCTCGTCTCCGAAAACTATCCCGTGTCACAGGCGCTGGGTGTTGGGGATTAGGGGCGGAGATCGGGGCAAGGGTCTGGGAAAAGCCTGATCCCTAACACCCCATACCGTCTTTACAGTTCCACGACCAAGCCCTCGTAAGCGCCCATCGTATCCGGAAAGATCGAACGGGCCCGCTCAACCATGGCGTCGATTTGTTCATCGCCGTATTGGGGGTCGTAGTGAAAGAGGTAGAGACGTTGCACCCCCGCCGCCCGAGCGACCTCAGCGGCCATCTCACAGGTGCTGTGCCCGAAGCCCTGCACGGGGTACAGCGACGCCGTGTACTCTTCCGGCATGTACTGGGAGTCGTGAATGAGGACTTCGGCCCTCCGGGCAAACTGGATGACCCGCCGGTCCCCCCCGACGTAGCCCTCCGTGTCGGTCACGTAGACGACGGCCACGTTGCGGTACTCGATGCGGTACATGTACACGCCCCCGTCGGGATGACCCAGGGAGTGGCCGACCCATACCTTAAGAGGGGCGTTTTGATAAAGGTGCCGCTCCCGCGTGGCGTTGTACACCTCTGGATACATCGACCCCTCTTGGAAGACGATGACCTCACTGGGCTTCACGCTCCGAAGGACGCGCACGGATTGAAGGTCCTCCAGATTCACGGGAAAGTAAGGCGAGACCATCGCCCGGCGGAGGCCCTCCTCGAAGGGAAGCTCTAAGGTCTTCGGCCCGAACAGGAAACAGGTCGTTGA
>JANXAA010000031.1 GCA_025061865.1 Acidobacteriota bacterium
ATACCCAACACTTGGCGCTGAGCGAGCAGACCTATGGATTTAGAAAAGGCTCGTCGACGGCTCGTCGAGGCGATTCAGAAGTATCGGGGTCGGCTAACCGCTGCCGATGTGTCAGCTCTTCTGGGCGTTTCTGTCTACGACGCCGCCGACCTGCTTCGCCAGATGATGGAGCAGTTCTACTGCCGGCTGGCCGTCACGCCCGAAGGCGTCGTCCTATACGAGTTTCCTGTCCCCCTCCGACGACGGACGGCCCTGACCCTGCGGGAGGTCCTCGACCGCATCGCCCAGGCCCTCTGGCGGGCCTTTGTTTTCCTTTACAAGATTTGGATTGCGGCCACGCTGGTGGCCTACTTTATCGTCTTTACCGTTATCTTGGTCATGCTCATCTTGGCCAGCGCCGGTAGCCGGCGGGGCTCCCGACGGAGTGACCGGGGCGTCAGCCTCGATTTGGGCCCTCTCCTGCGCTTGCTGGCCAGCATCTTCGAATTCCGGACCTACACGACCGTCACGATCCCCCAGACCGACCGCGAGGGGTATCGGTACCGAAAGTATGAAAGCAAAAAGGCCGTCTGGCCCGGGAAGGCGTCCAAAAAGGGCTTCGTCGCCTCGGTCTACGATTTCGTCTTTGGGCCGCCTCGCGTGCCCTTTGACCCCTTGGCCGACGAAAAGGAGGTCATTGCCTACCTGCGTAAGCAGAGGGGGATTCTCACACCGGCTGAACTCATTCGCCTGGCTGGGTGGACCCTGGAAGAGGCGGATAACCTTTTTGCCTACTATGTTGCCCGGTTTAAGGGAGAGGCCCGTGTTTCTGAGAACGGCGTCCTATACGGGGAATTCAACGAGATTCTCGTGACGGGGGGTCTTCCCGAGGGCTCGGTCGTCTACTACTGGGACGAAGACGAGCCGCCCTTCGAACTGACAGGAAATTCCATAGGTCGTAACTTGGTCATCGCCGGGATGAACGTCTTCAACCTCTTCTTCGGCCTCTTATTCGTGGCCGAAGCCGCTCGGTTCGTAGAGCTCTTTCGGGCCTATGGGTTCCATCCCGACCCAGGCCTCCTGCAGTTTTGGCTCGGATGGATCCCCCTGACGTATTCGATCCTCTTCTTTGCCGTCCCCCTTGCTCGGATTCCCGTCACGATGGCCCGGGAGCAGGCTCGTCGTCGACGCAATGAGCACCGCCGGCTTGTCCGGGTCGTTTTCTCCCTGATCGAGCAGGGTCGAGAAGCCTTCCAGCTGGAAGACATCCAGGCCGAGTACCGGCGTCTTTACAGGCCTCCGACCCGGCCGGCGAGAGCTGACGTCGATCGGTCGATTCAGGCATGGCTCCCCGCTATCGTCCGAGAGCTAGGCGGTGTCTCGGACCTCACCGAAGACGGCCGGGTCGTCTACCGTTGGCCCCGCATCGCCCAGGAGTTGGCCGAAGCCGCCCGTCTTCGGGAAGGTCGACCGGCCGTCGAGGTACCCCAGACCTTCGAGCTGACGGCCGAGGTCCGGCCGCCGGAAGAGATCGGATGAGCAGACGGGCAGGTCAGGGGATAGGGGCTCACCCTGAGGTGGCCCCTCTGGAGGTGACCCGGTGGGACTCGAAAACGGCGTCTCCGGGTTGCATAGGCGGAGCCCCAATGGGCCTCGGCCCAGGACCGGGCCTGCTTCCTACGCGGCACGGATACGCCTCCAAATGGAAGGGCTCCCGATGGAGCCTTATCTTTAACTCAAGGGGCGACCCTAAAGAAACGTCGGCATGACGGCCGGTGTTCCCAAGGATGGTGTGGTGTACGGGTTCATCCCTACCCGACCCCGGACTCCCGATCCCCGACTCCTGAAAACCCGGTCCCGACAACCCTATCGGCCCATTGGCCGACCTGCCCGGCTGCCTTATGACCTGACTGCCTGGGGTGATTCACGATGGCGGACCTGTGGGAGCGTCTTTTACCCCGTTTGACGGCTTTCGTCGAAGAATATGAGGACCTCCATGCCCGGCTGGCCGACCCGGCCGTCGCTCAGGATTATGCCCGCTCGCGGGACCTCCTCCGGCGATATCGGGAGCTGGAGGACCTTGTCCAGGCCTTTCGCCGCTGGCAACGTTATCAGCGAGAGCGATCCGACGTCCTTCACCTGCTAGAGACCGAGAAGGACCCCGAGCTCCGGGAGATGGCTCGCGAGGAACTCGAACGGCTGGACCACCAGCTTGAGGAAGCTCGCCAGGAGGTCTTAGCCCGTTTGATCCCGCCGGACCCGAACGACACTCGGAACGTCATTCTCGAAATCCGGGCCGGGACGGGCGGCGAGGAGGCGGCCCTGTTTGCGGCGGACCTCCTGCGGATGTACCAGCGGTACTGCGAGCGTCAGGGCTGGCGGTTCCAGGTCCTGGATGCCCATCCGACGGACCTTGGGGGTTATAAGGAAGTCGTCTGCCTCGTCGAGGGTCCGGGGGCCTACCGACGGTTGAAGTACGAAAGCGGCGTCCACCGCGTCCAGCGGGTGCCGGTCACCGAAGCCAGCGGACGGATCCACACCTCGGCGGCGTCCGTCGCCGTCCTTCCGGAGGTCGAAGACGTCGAGGTCGAGCTCCGGGACGAAGACCTGCGGGTCGACATCTTCAGCGCTGGGGGCCCTGGCGGTCAGCACGTCAATAAGGCGATGACGGCCATCCGGATCACGCACCTCCCGACGGGCATCGTCGTGACTTGTCAGGATGAGCGGTCGCTTCATCAGAACCGCCGGAAGGCTTTGCGGGTCTTGAAGGCTCGGCTTTACGACTACTACCGTCGCCAACAGGAAGAAGCCCTCGCCCGGGAACGCCGAGCGCAGGTCGGGACTGGCGACCGGAGCGAGAAGATCCGGACTTACAACTTCCCCCAAAACCGGGTGACGGATCATCGCATCAGTCTGACCCTGTATCGTTTGGAAGACGTCCTTGACGGGGACCTGGACGAGATCATCGATGCCCTGATGGCTTACGATCAGTCCGAGAAGCTGAGGGCGATGGTCGCATAATCGGGATTTCGGGATTGGGTCTTTGCGCCTCGCCTTATCGCCGGGGAGGTAGGGTTTTCAAGCTCGGTGGCGTGACGATATCGTCTCCCGCTGGCTCAGCCGCAGAAACTGTCTTCATGGGACCCGAATCTATTAAAAGTCAGATCGGTTCTAGTCCAACGGCCCTCTCGGACGGCCGTCTGAAAGATTTCATAGTATGTCGCCGTCGTCCTCGGCCAGGCTTCCCATCGAAACGCCCGGAGGCTTGCCTCGATAGCCTCGGGGGAACCCTCCAGCTCGACGTAGACGCCTAAGGGCGTTTCGTCGACGGCGATGTGAACATCCCCATAGCGGTATAGCGTCCGGTACTTCTGGTACCGGAACCAGACGGTCAAGCCCAGCCGACGCAAGATGGCGGCGACAGCGGTCGCGTCCGAGACTACTGCTTCGAGCTCAAGCCGTCGCTTGAAGACAGCGTCTTCGTCGGGTCGGCCCTTCCACGTCAGGGTGACCGTGTCGCCGTAGCGACGCAGCCGCAGGAGTTCGCCCCGGGTCCGGAGGTCGCCGCTCGGCGTGTCCCACAGGGCATTATCCTCCAACGTCCGGGGGTGTTCCAGACACCAAGCCCAGGCCGTGCGCGTCGTCTCGACGATGTCGATCGGAACTTGCACTTTGACTTCTGTCTCGATGAACATCTCAGGCCTATGGGACAGATAGGTAGGCGCGGCGTTTATGGCGTCCTTTCTTGTCACGTCTACGGGGCCATAAGTGTGCAGTCGTTCCGCCCCGCAAGTCAAAGGCCTGCACTCCTACCCGCCTTGTCTGCCGATTGGGCCTACCTACCTAAGACGATGGTCCTTGCCGTCCCTAATCCCACGGATTCTGGCGGTAGTACTCGACGATGTGGTCCAGGATCTGGTGAATGTTCAGGCGGGGCCGGTATCCGATCCAGGTCCGGACTTTCGTGAGGTCCGGCACACGGCGGTGCATGTCTTCATAACCTGGGCCGTAGGCCTTGTCGTAAGGGATGAACACGATGGGCGAAGCGCTCCCTGTCTTTTCCTTCACGAGGTGAGCCAGGTCGATGATACGGATCTCCTCGTCGGAGCCCAGATTGAAGACTTCGCCCTCGCTCTTGGGATGCTCCATCAGGCGGACGAGGGCCTCGACGGCGTCCGTCACGTAGCCAAAGCATCGGGTCTGCTGGCCGTCGCCGAAGACCGTGATGGACTGACCCATCAGGGCCTGCTTGACGAAGGTCGGGACGACCATCCCGTAGCGGCCGGTCTGGCGGGGTCCTACGATGTTGAACAGGCGTACGATGACGACAGGCGTCCCCCGCTCCTGGTGGTAAGCCAGGGCCAGGAACTCGTCGAGGGCCTTCGACGCCGCGTAGGCCCAACGCCGGACTGTCGTGGGGCCATACACGCGCGTGCTGTCTTCCCGGAGGGGAAATTCATTATGGTCACCGTACACTTCCGACGTCGAGGCAATCAGGACCTTCTTGTGAAACTTGCTGGCATGCTTCAGGACGATCTCCGTCCCGAAGGTGTTGACCTCCAGGGTCTCGACGGGCTTCTCCATGATCAGACGCACCCCGACGGCTGCCGCCAGGTGATAGACGTGGTCGACCTGTCGGATGAGCTCGCTCAGGAGGTCTTCCTCCCGGATGTCAGCCACGATGAGCTGAAAGCGGGGATGATGTCGGATGGCGGCGACGTTGCTAATACGACCTGTACTGAGGTTGTCCAGGCAAATGACCTCATGGCCCTGCTCGATAAGATACTCGCAGAGGTGAGAGCCAATGAAACCAGCTCCCCCTGTCACTAAGACCCGCATGACGATCCCCTCTCTGCCCTATTCCAGCGGTCGACCGTCCAGACCCGAGGGGACGGGAAGACCCAGGAGTCGCAGGACCGTCGGCATGACGTCGATGATCTGGGGCCGTTCGGTCCGAATCGGCCAGTTGGCAAACAAAATCCCTGGCACGAGAGACGGCTCGGCCGAGCAGTGGTCGGCACTCCAGTTCCGAAGGTTGTCTTCGACGACGTCAGGGGCTACGTGGCCCAGGGTCGTCTGCCAGGAGACCCGATAGTTGTGCGTATGGGCTACTCGGAGGTCTGGGATCAGGTCCGGGTCGAACCCAGACGGGTACATCTCCTCCCGGGTATAAACCTTGTACACAGGCTTCTCGCCAGTGACGGGGTCGACGTACGACTCCAGGCCGTGGATGAGGGCCCGCCGGACGGTCTCGTATTCCTCGCCGGGTTCGACACTCCCCTGCGCCTCCCGGCCCTTCAGGTTGATGTAGATCGGCCCTAAGCCCAAGGCATAGGCTTTCGTCTGAGACCAGTCGACGTGCTCAAAGAAGTCACCCTCGATGAAGAGGTCTTCCAGGGTCTTCAGCTCGGTGGCCTGGACGCCCTGGAGTTTCATGAAACCGTGTTGGACGAGCCAGGTATTGTAGTTCATCCCCCGCCGGAACGATGTAAAGCCGTGGTCGGATACGACCAGCAGGCGGCCCCCCGGGGGGAGCCGCTCCATGGCCTCACCGACGATGGCGTCCATCTCTTCGTAAGACCGCTCGATCTCGCGGGCATACTGCTGGGCCCGGGCCGGGTCGTACAGGGGATGCGCCGGGTCGATGAGCCGCCACAAGACGTGCTGGACTCGGTCCGTAAAGTCAAAGACCTGCACGTAGAGGTCCCAGTCCCCCCGACTCAGCAGGGTCCGCAGGATCTGCCGTTGTTTTTCGACCGTCCAAGTGGCGTCTTCCAATAAGTGGTCCTCATCGACGACGCCCGACGTGATCGTCCAGGTATCGATGTCCCAGCCCATCGTCTTGAAGAGGCCGACTTGACGCATCAGCCACTCCGACCCGTCCGGCGGCCACGTGAAGGGGATGGGATGGCTCTCGGGATGGAAATGCAGGGGCGACAGATACAAGAGTAAGAAAGGCTCCAGCCGAATCAGGTAGAATCGGCCGATGGCTCGAAGTTTCAGGAGGGGATGGACTCGGAAGGTAAACACAAACCAGTCAGACCACTCTTTAGGCCGCAACGTGGCGCTCTGGTGCCGGTAGCCGACTGTGACTGTCCGGGCGTTCGAATCGACGTGGATCTCGAGAGGCTCTTGAAACTGAACGGGCTGGCCACGTTTTTCCAAAAAGGCCCGGCAGTCCGCCCGACGGGTGTCACAGTAGAGTTTGTTGCGAGGTCCCCACACGACGGTCCGGATACGACCGCCCGTGTTGACGACGTCGACGAGTTCGACCTTCAAGCTGAATTCGTTGGCTTGGGCCAATAGGCTGGCGTCGTCCGTGTAAATCGTCGGTTGCCCGATGGTCCCCCGGATGTCCGGTACGCCGAGGCCGGACAGCATGAAGCCGTGCCGGAGCTTCTCGGCCGGAAAGGTCGTCGGATACCGGATGACATAGGCCCGCAGGCCGTGACGGTCAGCAATAGCCCAAAAAGGCTTCCCCTGACGGTGGTTAACGGCCTGCGGAACCTGGTAGGGCAAGTACCGGTCGGCCAGCTGACCCGCTCCAGCGCCGGCAGCGATTCCTAAGACAATCGGTAAAAACACACGCCACCCCCTCCGCTTCGTCCGCCGCAGGCCGACCCACGATAGGAGAGCCACGGTCAGACCGACACAGACCGCCGCGACCGGCCCGTTGGCCCGGCCGAACAGAAATGTCTGGGGGGCTTCCTCGTTCAGAGCAAAAGCCGGATAGTAGGTCCGCGGGTCTCGCTTCAAGAAGTCGAAGATACCTGTCCGACCCGGTGTGAGGCCCGTCGCCATCGAGGACCATGAGACGGGCGTCTGGGGCGGATTCGTGGGAAGAAGCGGCCGGTACGTACCCCGCCGGGCCAGTTCGGCCAGATGCGGCAGGCGGCCCTCTCGTAAAAGGCGCTCGACCGTATGGGCATCAGCCCCGTCAAAACCCAAAATGACGACCCGGGGTCGATCCTCGGGAGTAGCCCCCTTTACAGGGACAACCTGCCCTGTTGGAATCAGAAGCGCAGACGTCTCTGCCTGCGGGAATGCGGGCGTCCCGTCTGGGGACGGCCGACGTTCCGGTCGGACCGTATCTCCCATCTCCGAATCGAATCGCGATACCGCAGAGGCGACCCGGGCGGTTGTCCTGCCCTTCGAGTCCATCCTCAGATGGGTCCAGCCCCCGAGCCAGAGGAGACCGACCACCGCTCCCATTAGGACCGCAAACCATCGGTATTTTCGACGCATCGCCCCTATGGAGCCCAGGCGTGGCATCAGGTAAACTCGCTGGGTTCAAGATTAGGTTCAAGAGAATGACGTCCTACCCGCCTTTCCCATGAGTCGGGAAGGGCGATCTTTACGAAAAGGACGACGGCTTGACCAAGCAGCCCTTTCGGCGCTCGACATTGTACGCTACCGACGATAGGGGGGCAAGAAGCTTCGCTCCTGAACCATTATCCGTTCGTACGATGCGACCCCCGAGAAAGCTACGGCTCATGGCTCATAGCGGATAGCTTCCGGGGTGTCGGCGCCGCCTCCTAATCGAGGAACCAAATGATCCTTTCGGCTTCCCCGCCTGGAGGCCTTATTGCCTGACTGCCCCAAACGGGTTATGGGGCAATCTTCGCTCGGGCGTCGAGGAGACGGCCCCGGTCTTCACCCTTCGCAATCCTACGTCTTGTATACCCCTGCACGCCCCATGGGCACGTTTTTCGGGGTCACCGGACGTCGTCACCCTACCCCTTGAGCATTGAGGCCCGCTCTAGCGGGCGGGCCTTGGATTCGGTTCCTGCATTTTGCATCTTGCATCCTGCATCTTATTATATGCTACATCCCGCGGGTGCCCGGATGATGTCCCAGCATTCGCCCCTGTATCGGCTCCTCTTCATCGCGACGGGCGTCCTCCTCACGCTTTGGAACCTAGCCTGGCTCATACCGGCTTTTTGGTTAGGCGCACCTGGCCTCCGGGGTACGTGGGCCCGAGGGAGCTACCTGTGCTTCCGATTTGTTTGCCATCAGCGGCCTGACCGGACCTTCCACCTCGATGGCCGCCCCCTGGGCGTGTGTCAGCGGTGTAGCGGTCTCTACACGGGCCTGTGGATGGGCTGGCTGGCCGGATGGATCGTCCCGTGGGCCCGTCGACGCGTAAGAGCCCTGGCGTATGGAGCCCTGGCTGCTTGGGGGCTCATGAGCTTAGAGTGGCTTTTGGGCGTCCTCACGACCTGGGACTCCCCCGAGACCCGTTTTTTGACCGGCCTGATCGCCGGCGGATCGGTCCAATATGTCCTCCTGGTGGGGTTCGACCGCGTCCTAAGGATGGACGCTGGGAGGTAAGAAGTAAAATTAAGGGGAGTGTCCTGATCTGAGACCTCACACCTGGGGCCTGGTCTGCGTCTGGTTATCTTGCGTCCGGCATCCCCCATCTTGTATCTTCCGTACCTTAATGCGGGCACATCTGCGTCTCGGAGGTCGACCCATGAAGGTCCGTATCCCCGATTGGCTCGCCCGCCGGCTGGGCAAACCGGAACCCACCCTGGAAATCGAGCCCCCGCGTCTCTTCGACGACATGCCCGAGGGGTTGAAGCAGTTCTTGATCTTTGTCCTGGCATTCCTGGCTTTCGGCCTCATCGTTTTGTTTTTGGCCGCTACGATGACGATGTATTAGCAGGAGGGAGGTAAGAAGGTAGGCGTGGGACGGCCCCTGGACGTCTGGGCTTTTTCCCGTCCTTGGGCCTTCTATGCGGCCGCCCTTCTACTCTCGATAGAGAGCGGCCGGCCCCATTCGGGCAGAGCCATTCGATAACCTTTAACCTTTCATGAGTCTTTCCCGTAACCAACCCATCGGAGGGATATCGATGCGAGGCATGAACCGGACAAGCCGCCGCCTTCGTGCGGTGGCGGGTTGGATGGCCGTCGGGGCCCTCCTGGCCGTCGGCCCTGGACGGTTCGGTAGGGCCGCCGCGGGCTTCGAGGGCGTCATTGTGTACCGTTTGACGACATCGGACAGTACGGTTGACATGATTTATCACCTCAAAGGGAACAAGGCTCGGTGGGAGATGACGTCGATCCAGTCAAAACAGTCTCCCTCGGGCATGGGATCGATGGCGTCCCAGGTCTATTCGATCATCGACTTCACCACGGGAACCGTGACGACCGTGATGCCCGCCCAGAAGATGTATATGGTCATGAACTATCGACAGATGGCCAAAGCCTTGTCCAGCGACAAGACCCCACCCGAAAAGTTCCCTAAAGTCGTCAAGACGGGTAAGAAGGAGACCATCGCCGGGTACCCCTGCGAGCACTGGCTGTTTGGTGAAGGCGCTGATCAATTCGACATGTGTCTGGCCAAGGGTCTGGGCTTCTTTGGGATGGGCGGTCCCGGCGGACGGACCGAATTCGAGTCGGGCCTCTCGCTGATCGACCGGGCGCAACTGGAGGCCCAACTGGCTGCCCGTCCGGAGCTGAAGGAGCTTGTCGAGGGCGGCGCCTTCCCCCTGAAAGTAGAAGCGAAAAAGGGAGTAGGCGGCTTCGTGATGGTCGCGACCCGGATCGAACGAAAATCGTTGAGCGATGATTTGTTCCGACCCCCCGCCGGGTATCAAGAGATGAGCTGGGAAAAGATGATGCCTCCCCTACGGAAGCCGCCCCAGTGAGGGCGCGCGCCGGGAAACATCCCGGTTAGGAACGGGGGCAGCGGCTTGACAGGCGACCGCTTCGAGCTTAACATGATGCCGCATCTTGCATATACCGGGTCATAGAGCTTGTGGCACAGCCGTCTCAGACCTTTCGGGTAAATCAACAAATCCGGGCACGGGAAGTTCGCCTCGTCGATGAGCAGGGGCAGCAGGTCGGCATCGTGCCCTTAGAGCAGGCCCTGGCAATCGCCGAAGAGCGGGGTCTCGACCTGGTCGAGGTCGCACCGGATGCGCGGCCACCGGTGTGCCGTCTGCTGAATTACAGCCAGTGGCTTTACCAGCGGAAAAAGAAGGAGCGGGAGGCTCGGCGCAAGCAGCGGCAGGTCGATGTCAAAGAAGTCAAGTTTACGATCCGCATCTCCGGCAACGATTACGAGGTCAAGCGCCGGCAGATCGAACGCTTCTTGGCCGAAGGCGATAAGGTCAAGGTCACGGTCCGTATGAAGGGCCGGGAGCGGGCCCACCAGGACATCGGACTTCAGATGATGCGACGGATTATAGACAGTTTTGCGGAGGTCGCCCACGTCGAGCGACCGCCCGAACTGGAAGGCCCGAACATCACGGCCGTCTTAAGCCCTCGGACGAGGTAATCGGTCTTAGGGGGCGCTGAGTGTGGGGGATGGGGCTCTTCTCAAAGCCAGCCCCTTGCGCCCTGACGACTCAAGCCCCAAGATCAACGGGACGAGGCACTTGTTCCTTCAGTCCGAGGCCTGAAAGGTCGTGTGTTCCCCGGCAGTGGGAAAGACTGATGCGGCGCGCTTCTCAAGTGCCTGAGGGCTGTGTCCAGCTCGCCGATGGCTGTACGCCTATGGCCGGAATGCCCCACTGTGTATGAGGAGGTGATCGTCGTGCCGAAGTCGAAGACGAAACGGGCGGCCGCCAAGCGGTTCCGTATCACCCCGAGGGGCAAGGTCATGCATTACCGGGCTTGGCGGAGTCACCTCCTTCGGAAGAAGACGTCCAAACGGAAGCGTCGCCTTCAGCATCCTAAGCCGATGGCCTCCGGTGACGCCCGTCGGACCCGTCGCATGCTCCTGGGATGACAAGCCAATGGGCAAAGAGCCGTAGGCGTAGGGTCGTTCTAACCGATGGCTATCCTTCTATTTGCCCCACGGGTGGAACGCCTGAAATGCCCGACGGCCGAATGGATGAGGCTTTTCGATGTCCCGGGTAAAACGCGGTCCCAAACGTCGGTATAAGCGGAAAAAGCTGGCTCGAGAGGCGAAGGGCTTCTGGGGAAAGCGTAAGAACTCGTATCACATGATGCGCATCGCCGTGATGCGTAAGTGGCTCCACGAGTATGAGGGCCGGCGCCTCCGGAAGCGTCAGCTTCGGCGTCTGTGGCAGGTCCGTATCAACGCGGCCGTACGTCCGCTGGGGTGGACTTACAGCCAGTTCATGGGCGCTCTTCGGAAGGCGGGGATCACCGTGAATCGCAAGATGTTGGCCCACTTGGCCGTGACCGACCCGCCGGCCTTCGCTGCCATCGTCGAGCAGGCCCGTGCGGCCCTGGCCCCGCCGAGTCCTCCTGCATGACAGTCCAATGGATTGGCGAGATTTTGAAAGCACTATCGCCTGGTTCCGGGAAGATATCCGTCGTGCCATTCAGGATGCCCGTTCAGAAAGTGACTTACAGGCCATCCGAGTCCGCTGCTTCGGGCGCCAGCGGGGATTCCTGCGGGAGCAGTTCAAGCGCATGGCTGACCTTCCGCCAGACGTCCGCCCTCGGGCGGGCCAACTCCTAAACGAACTGAAGGACTGGCTGGAGCGTGAGATCGCCGAGCGCCAGCGGCGCCTGCGGGAAACTCGCTTAGAGGAGCGATTAGAACAGGAGCGGATCGACTGGACCCTACCCGGCACGCCCTACGGACGAGGTGCGGTCCACCCCATCCATCAGGTCCGCCAGGCCATCGAGGACATCTTCTTAGAGATGGGTTACGCCGTCGTCAGCGGGCCGGAGATCGAGACGGATTACTACAACTTCGGGGCCCTCAACTTTCCCCCGGATCATCCGGCCCGGGACATGTGGGACACGCTGTACATTCACGGCGAGTGGCTCCTGCGGACCCACACTTCGCCTGTCCAGATCCGCGTCATGCAACGTTACCGACCCCCGATTCGGGTCATCGTGCCGGGCAAAGTCTACCGTCACGACGAGCCCGATGCCACGCACGCGCCGGTCTTTCATCAGATCGAGGGTCTGGTCGTCGACCGGGGGATTCGCTTTTCTGACCTGCGGGGCACGCTGGCCTATTTTCTGCAACGTCTATTTGGACCGGCGTGCAAGATGCGGTTCCGGCCCAGCTACTTCCCGTTTACCGAGCCGAGTGCCGAGGTCGATATGTCGTGCCTTCTCTGCGGGGGCCGGGGGTGCGGGGCGTGCAAGCAATCGGGATGGTTGGAAGTCTTGGGGGCCGGGATGGTCCACCCGAATGTCTTACGGGAGGTCCGTATCGACCCCGAGGTATACTCGGGTTTTGCTTTCGGCCTGGGGATCGAGCGGCTGGCCATGTTGATGTTCCGGGTCCCCGACATCCGGCTGTTCCTCCAGGGAGACGTCCGCTTCCTGGAGCCATTTCGGACGGACACGTGGGCCTTCCGGGACGAGGCAGAACATTGAAAAGGGCAAAGGAGTGATCGAGGAAGGACCGACCTCCAGAACG
>JANXAA010000320.1 GCA_025061865.1 Acidobacteriota bacterium
CATCTCCACCACTGAGGATAGCCACTTTCATAAGCGTCTCGGGACGGCCAGATGTGGGATGCAGGGTGTTAGTATGCCAGGACTCCGGACCCTCTGGGAAGACCGATTGGCTTCGTCTCGAGAGGGAGCATGCCGGGTCAACCGTACAGGTCCGGGGTCCGTCGTTCGCGGTTCTTCTCTGGGACCCGGCCCCTGGACCTAACTCATCCGGTAGTACTCCGGTCGGCGGTCCCGCAAGACGTGGTTCCGGGTCGTTACCTGTTTGTCTAAGGCCATCCGGGGGTCGACCTCGACGACGGCGGCCCGGACCTCGTCCGGGCCTAAAGCTAGGAGGACCGAAGCGTCCGGAGCCGTGACGATGCTTTGGCCTGTGAAAGCCAACCGACGGCCGTCTTCTCGGACGTCCGCCCCCGTGCGGTTGGCTGTGACACAGAAGACCCGATTTTCCAGGCTTCGGATAGGCATCGCCCGTTGGCAATACGGCAAGACCAGGTTGGCCGGATGGGCGACGACCTGAGCACCC
This sequence comes from Acidobacteriota bacterium, assembly GCA_025061865.1. Classification (GTDB taxonomy): domain Bacteria; phylum Acidobacteriota; class HRBIN11; order HRBIN11; family HRBIN11; genus HRBIN11. The sequence goes on from JANXAA010000320.1 coordinate 524, forward strand.
TTTAAAGCCAAAGTTCGACAGGCCTCAGGGAAAATCCAGTCGAAACAAACCATCACGCCGACTTGAACGCCCCGGACTGAGAAGACCCGGAACCCCAGATTGCCGGGTCGGAACCAGACCTTCTCCTCATTAAACAGATGAATTTTCCGGTAAATTTCGAGGGTATCCGTTCGGGCATCAACCAGAACGGCGCTGTTGTAAATCCCGTCGGGGGCCCGTTCGGCGATGCCAGCCACGATAGCCATGTCCCACCGTCGGGACCAATCCTGCAAGGTTCGGCACGTCAGACCGTCGGGGACTGGCTCGGCGAGTTCGAGGGCCTCGGCGGCATCCCGGAATAGGTAACCGGTCGCAAACAGCTCGGGGAGGACGACCAAGTCCGCCCGGACGTCCCGCAGAAGGGCCTCGACGGCCGCCAGGTTTTCGGCCTTTCGCCCGAACGCGGGAGCGTACTGCACGAGGCCGACCGTCCATCGGCTCGGAACGGGTCGACTCATAAGGACTCTCCAGATTCGTGACGGTCTCAAGGGTCGGATATCGGGTCCCGGGAAGGCCCCCGCCCTACGCCGACCCCAGAAATCGCCTCGTTTTCCTACGGGGATGACCCCAGGACCGGGCAAGTCTGGAGGCCGAGGTCCATGGACCCTTGTCTGGGGTCCGCGCTTGAGGCCTCAAAGAGGACAAGAGGACTCTCACCGACCCCGGTACGCAATGCGGTAGATGGCACCAGCCAGGTCGTCAGAGACCAACAAGGAGCCATCTGGCAAGACCTCGAGGTCTACAGGTCGGCCCCAAGGTCGCGTCCCCTGGAGCCAGCCCTCAGCGAAGACTTCGTAAGAAGCCCGGTAAGTTTCAGGAGGCGTTGGCATGTCTGGATGTGGGGTGGGTTCGCGGGGTCCTTGGGGTCCCTGACCCCCGAGGTGGGGAAGCGTCTGGAGACGGACGACCGTGATCCGGTAGCCGATAGGGATGGACCGGTTCCAGGATCCATGCTCGGCGATGAAGATCTGGTTTCGGTATTCGCTCGGGAACATCGCACCCGTATAGAAGCGCATCCCGAGGGCGGCGACATGAGGCCCCAATTCCACGACAGGCGGTGTGAATTCGTCACACTTCCGCTTTCGGCCCCATTCGGGGTCTGAGATGTCCCGGCCGTGGCAGTAGGGGAAGCCAAAGTGCAGGCCGAAGCGGCTCAGGCGGTTTAGCTCATCCGGCGGGCGGTCATCGCCCAGCCAGTCCCGGCCGTTATCAGTGAACCAGAGCTCTCCCGAGACAGGATGCCAGTCAAAGCCGACAGTATTCCGAACGCCTCGAGCGACGACTTCGACCTGACTGCCATCGGGTCTCATCCGAGTAATAGCGGCGTAGGGATCTGGCCGTTCGCATACGTTGCAGGGAGCGCCGACGGGGACGTACAGCCAGCCGTCAGGTCCGAAGCGAATGAACTTCCAGCCGTGGTGGCGGTCCGTGGGGTAGTCATCCCGGACGACGACGGGACGAGGCGGGTCCGTGATTCGGTCATCGATCCCGTCCAATCGCACGATGCGGTGGATCTCAGCTACGTATAAGGCCCCATCCCGCCAGGCGACACCGTTGGGAGCGTTGAGGCCCGAGGCGATCGTGTAGACCCCATCGGCCCGAAAGTCCCCGTTTCGGTCGACGACGGCATAGACGCGGTCTGTCCGGGTGCCGACGTATAGGATCCCCCGGGGGCTTCGCGTCATCGACCGAGCGCCGGGGACACGGTCGGCATAGACGGCAATGGAAAAGCCGGCCGGCAAACGGATGAGTTGAAGGGGCAAGGACCGCTCCTGGGATTGCCCTGGGGGAAGGCTCCCGATCAGGCCCACCAGACCTAAGATCCCCCCGATGCCCCATGTCCATTTTCTCCTTTGCATTCTGCACCTCCTGGGGCCCGAATCCCGGGCCCCGGGCAAGGAATAGCTCGCCCCCACCAGGGTCCGGCCTGTTGGAGGAATCCCTGGTCCCTTTGGCTGAGACCTGGCTTCCGGGACCTGTCCATTAAGTTCGGACGATGTCGGCCGTGCCTTTCTGTCGACGGCGATAGATAAGGTAGGCCCGCAGGAAGTCGTCCAGGTGCTCTCCGTCCAGGACGAGCTCCGCCTGGGGGTCCTCATGGCCCGTGCGGTGGTCCTTGACCAGCTTGTAGGGATGCAAGATGTAGGACCGGATCTGATGGCCAAAACTGATGTCCGTCTTGGCCGATTCGAACCTCTGCTGAAATTCTTCTTCTTGCTTGCGCTTGTAGTAGTCGTACAGGCGGGCCCGCAGGATGCGTAGGGCGATCCGCTTGTTTTGATGCTGGGACCGCTCGTTCTGGCACTGGACGACGATGCCCGTCGGGATATGCGTGATCCGGACGGCCGAGTCCGTCATGTTCACGTGCTGGCCGCCGTGACCCCCGGCCCGGAAGGTCTCGATCCGCAGGTCCTCCGGCCGGATCTCCACCTCAAGGTCGTCCTCGACCTCGGGGATGACGACT
>JANXAA010000321.1 GCA_025061865.1 Acidobacteriota bacterium
GCCGGCGGGACCGCCCCCCGGGGTCCGGCCGACCGTGCCCGTAGAGGTCCTCCGGCAGGCAGTCCGCCTGTACCGACAGGGAGCCTATCGGGACGCCGTCCGGTTTCTGTTCGAGAGTCAGCAGACGTATGAGCTGGATGACAGCGCGTACTTCCTGGTGGGATGTAGTTTGGCGGCCCAGTACTTCTGGGAGGGCCAGCGGGACCGGCGGCTCCTGCAAGAGGCCCGCCGATACTTTCAGCGGGTCCAGACGCTCCATCCGGGTCTCGAGTCCGTCGTGCCTGACCTGGTGTCCCCGAAAGTCCGGGCCGTCTATGAGGCAGCCCGGCGGCCGGGCATGGAGTAAGACAGGCCGGAGACCTGCACTTCAGACGATTCGGGGTCAGCTGGCGGCGGGGACCTGACCGGCGAGTTGGCGCCGGATCAGAGTCAGGAACTCGGCGTTGCTCCGAGTCTTGGCCAGTTGATTGATGAGCGTCTCCATGGCGTCCAAGGGGTTGAGCTGGCTGAGGGACTTCCGGAGGAGCCAGATGGCGTTCAGTTCATCTTCTGTTAAGAGGAGTTCTTCCTTGCGGGTCCCGGACTTCAGGAAGTCGATTGCTGGGAAGACTCGGCGGTCGACCAAGCGGCGGTCCAGGTGGACCTCCATGTTGCCCGTACCCTTGAACTCCTCGAAGATCACGTCGTCCATTCGGGATCCCGTGTCGATTAGACAGGAGGCGACGATCGTGAGGCTTCCGCCTTCTTCGATATTCCGGGCCGCCCCGAAGAAACGCTTGGGTCGCTGAAAGGCGCTGGCATCGATACCGCCGCTCATGACCCGACCGCTCGGGGGAGTCACGGCGTTGTTGGCCCGGGTGAGACGCGTCAGGCTGTCTAACAGGATGGCCACGTCGTACCGCTGTTCGACTAGACGCTTGGCCTTCTCGAGGACGATGTCGACGACCTGGACGTGACGGGTCGGCGGCTCGTCGAAGGTCGAGCTGATGACCTCGGCTTCTGGGACGACCCGCTTCATCTCGGTGACCTCCTCGGGCCGCTCGTCGATCAGTAAGAGGATCAAGACGATCTCGGGGTGGTTCCGCACGCAGGCCTTAGCAATGGTCTGGAGGAGCATCGTCTTACCGGCCCGGGGGGCCGAAACGATGAGGCCCCGCTGGCCTTTCCCGATAGGCGTCAGGAGGTCCATGACCCGGCCCGAGAGGTCGCCCCGGTCCGTTTCTAAGCGGACCCGCTCGTTGGGATGAATGGGCGTCAGTTCCTCGAATTTAGCCCGATATCGGATGCTCTCGGGGTCCTCATAGTTGATCGACTCGACCTTGATGAGGGCGTAGTACTTTTCGTCCTCCTTAGGGGGGCGGACGATGCCAAACAAGGTGTCACCGGTCCGGAGGTTAAACTTCCGGATCTGGGATGGTGAGACGTAGACGTCGTCAGGACTGGCTAAGTAGCTATTGGCGGCGTAGCGGAGGAATCCGTAGCCCTTGCCTTCCAAGATCTCCAGCACGCCCTCGGCACAGATCCACTTCCCCTGGTCGACCTGCCGCTGGATGATCTCGTTGATCAGCTCATAGTTGGGCTTGGAATCGACGTCCTCCAGGCCCAGATCGGCGGCAAACTGCTTCAGGTCCCGCGTCTCCAGCAAGCGAAGCCGGGAGAGGTTGAGCGTGCCATCGGGGAGGACCAATTCGCGGGCAATCCATCGGTATTTCATCGTGGCCCCTCGAAGCAAAGTTTTTGAATCCAAGATAGGAGGGTGGGTCGGCCTTCCCCCGTACGGGCCGAAAAGGGTATGACGGCCACGAAGCGCCACCGTGCCGGCCAGGTAGCCATTCGCCGTTCCAGCACCGCACGCTCGGCCGGACCTAAGAGGTCGACTTTATTCAAGACCCCGATCCCTGGGTAGCCAAAGGGAGCGAGCCATTGGACCAAGAGTTCGTCCAGGGGCGTGGGTGCATGGCGGCTATCCATGACCAGGATGATCCCCCGCAGGCTGGGACGGTGACGGAAGTACGATTCAGCCAGCCGACGCCAGCGGCCTCGCTCGACCTGCGAGCGCTGGGCGTAGCCATAACCGGGGAAATCGACCCAGTAACAATGTGTGTCAATTCGGTAAAAATTCAGGGCAGGTGTATGACCGGGCCGCTTCCCCACGCGGGCTAAGCGCCACCCGACCAGACAATTGATGACCGACGACTTGCCCGCGTTCGAACGGCCGACAAAAGCGATTTCGGGCCCGGTTCCTGGGCGTAAGTCCTGGACTCGATAGGCACTGTACTCCCAAACGGCCTGGCGAATCCACAAAGTCGACGCTTGGATAAATTTGAATCGGGCTGGGGTAAATAGAGGACGGTATCCTTGTTTGGCTCAGGGTAATTTAGCGTCCTCTCGCCCCGTTGTCAACTCGGGCCATCGGGTGGGATCGGTTGACGCCTGTCCGGAGGCCGCTTATACTACGGGGGACACAGACAAGCGTCCAGCCGGCGGCCCCATCGTCTAGCCCGGTCTAGGACACTGGTCTTTCAAGCCGGCGACACGGGTTCAAATCCCGTTGGGGCCGCCATAAGACTTCCCCGCCTGGAACAGGCTATGCCCGCCACGGAGTCCGCTTGGGAACGCAACGTCCACGTGTGCGACCGCATCGAATTTCATGTCCGGCCCTCGACGTTTCCTTTAGCGATTCGGATGTGGCCGCCCGAGGAGGCCCTGCCCGAGAAGGCCCGGCGGCCTGGGCCTGACCTGGGCATCCGGGTGGCGACCTGCCAAGCCTTTGGAATCAGCCGCCGCTACGGCTGGACGTTAGCCCTTATGCGGGACGACTTGGCCTGCCCCCTGACGACCGTCGCCTTTGGGTTCGAGGAAGCCCCAGCGTACTACCTGCAGGGTTGCTGCTGTGAGGGCATGTATACGGAGACGGCCGAGGCCGGGGCCCGCACGGAGGCGATGGTCGCCCGGTGGGCGGACCGCCGGTACCAGGCTATCGTCGTGGCCCCCCTCCGGCAGGCCAAGTTTGAGCCCG
>JANXAA010000322.1 GCA_025061865.1 Acidobacteriota bacterium
CAACGCATGCTATAACTGCGTGGACCGTCACGTGCGGACCTGGCGACGGAATAAGGCGGCTATCGTCTGGGAAGGAGAGCCGGGCGAGGAGCGTGTCCTCACGTATGGTGACCTCTATCGGCAAGTCCAGAAATGCGCCAACGTCTTGAAGTCCCTGGGCGTCCGCAAGGGCGACCGCGTGACGATCTACCTGCCGATGATCCCCGAACTGCCGATAGCCATACTGGCTTGCGCTCGAATCGGGGCGGTCCACAGTGTGGTGTTCGGGGGATTCTCCGCAGAAGCCCTGCGGGACCGCATCAACGACTCTCAATCCAAGGTGCTCATCACCGCCGATGGCGGATGGCGACGGGGCAACATCGTGCACCTGAAACGGGCGGCCGACGAAGCCCTCCAGGGAGCCCCTTCCGTGGAACACGTGATCGTCGTCCATCGGGGCGTGATGGACGCGACCCACGTGCCGATGAAGGTTGGACGTGACCAGTGGTGGCACCGCCTTATGGAGTCAGCACCGCTGGAGTGTCCTTGCGAGGAAATGGACAGCGAAGACCCCTTATACATCCTGTACACGAGTGGGACGACCGGCAAGCCCAAGGGACAGGTCCACGTGCACGGCGGGTACCTCGTTCACGTGGCCGTCACGACCCAGTGGATATTCGATATCCACGATGAAGACCTCTACTGGTGCACGGCCGATATCGGCTGGGTCACAGGCCACAGCTATATCGTGTACGGTCCCTTGGCGATCGGGGCGACGAGTTTCATGTACGAGGGCGCTCCAGACTATCCGGACAAGGACCGATGGTGGGCGCTCATCGAGAAGTACCGCATCAACATCCTGTACACGGCCCCGACGGCCATCCGGACGTTCATACGGTGGGGGGAGGAGTTCATTCGCCGACACGACTTGTCCTCCCTGCGCTTGCTTGGGACGGTCGGTGAGCCGATCAATCCCGAGGCCTGGCTTTGGTACTGGGAACACGTCGGCAGGAAACGGTGCCCCGTAGTGGATACCTGGTGGCAAACCGAGACGGGGGGCATCCTTATCACGCCCCTGCCGGGGATCACCCCCTTAAAACCAGGGTCCGCCACCCGTCCCTTCCCCGGGATCTCCCCGGAGGTCGTCGACGAAAACGGTCAGACCTGTCCGCCGGGCCTGAAGGGTTACCTCGTGCTGAACCGCCCCTGGCCAGGTATCTCGCGAACCCTCTGGGGCGACCCGGACCGCTATGTCGAGGTCTACTGGCGTCGGTTCCCGGGTCGATACTTCACGGGCGACGCGGCCATGCGGGACGGGGACGGATACTTCTGGCTCCTTGGACGCGTGGACGACGTCCTCAACGTGGCCGGCCACCGCATCAGCACGATGGAGATGGAGAGTATCCTGGTCGAACACCCGGCCGTGGCCGAAGCGGCCGTGATCGGCCGCTCCGATGCAATTAAAGGCCAGGTGCCCGTCGCCTTTGTTACGATCCGGACTGATAGGGAATCGAGTGAACAGCTGATGAAAGAACTGCAGGATTACGTGGCCCGACGCATCGGTCCCATCGCCCGACCGGCGGCCGTGATCTTCTCGGTCGAACTCCCCAAGACCCGCTCGGGTAAGATCATGCGCCGTCTCCTGCGAGACATCGCCGAGGGCCGGGTCCTCGGCGACGTAACGACCCTGGCCGACCCGGCCGTGGTTCAAGAACTCCGGCGGGTCTATGAAGAAAAATACGGTGACGCTTGATGTCTCTTGACTCATGAAATGGGACTCTCTGACTGTACCCTGACGGAGAGTCACGCAAATGACCGATGCTTCCTGGCCTGAAGGCGTCGAGGTCCGGGGACCCATGCGTCCCGAGTGGGAAAGCGTCCTCACGCCCGAGGCCTTGCAATTCGTGGCCCGTCTGCACCGGGAATTTGAATCCGCTCGACAGGCTCTGCTCCTGCGCCGGCAGACGATCCAGGCGGAATTGGACGCCGGCTGGCGTCCGGATTTCCCGGCGGAGACTCAACCGATTCGGGCCAGTGACTGGCAGGTCGCCCCACCGCCCCCTGACTTGGAAGTCCGTCGCGTGGAGATCACAGGGCCCGTCGAACGGAAGATGATCATCAATGCCCTGAATTCGGGCGCCGACGTATACATGGCCGATTTTGAGGACGCTCTTTCGCCGACCTGGTCTAACGTCGTGGAGGGCCAGGCACACCTCCGGGATGCGGTCCGTCGGACGATCGAATACGTCGCCCCGGATGGACGGGTGTATCGACTCAACGAACAGACGGCCGTGCTCGTCGTTCGTCCGCGCGGGTGGCATCTGGTGGAGAAACATGTCCGTATCGATGGCCAGCCCGTGTCGGCTTCTCTATGGGATTCGGGGCTGTATTTGTTTCACAACGCCCACGCCTTGTTGGAACAGGGCACGGGACCCTATTTCTATCTCCCAAAGCTGGAAAATTCCCGGGAAGCTCGCCTCTGGAAGGAAGTCTTCTGCATGACCGAGGACGAGCTGGGCCTCCGGCGAGGTACCATCAAGGCCACAGTCCTTATCGAAAACATCTTGGCCGCCTTCGAGATGGACGAGATCCTCTACGAACTCCGGGACCACGTCGTAGGCCTGAATGCGGGCCGATGGGACTATATCTTCAGCGTCATTCGGAAGTTCCGGCGGTGGCCCGATTTCGTCTTGCCTGACCGGGCCCAGGTGAAGATGACCGTCCCCTTCATGCGGGCCTATACCGAGCTCCTGGTTCGTACCTGTCATCGGCGAGGGACTCATGCTATCGGTGGGATGGCGGCCTTCGTGCCGAGTCGCAAAAATCCAGAAGTCAACGAGCGGGCGTTTGCCGAGGTCCGGGCCGACAAGGCGCGCGAGGCCAGCGACGGTTTTGATGGGACATGGGTCGCCCATCCCGACCTGGTGGCCGTCGTCCGCGAACCGTTCGACGCTGTACTCGGGTCCCGGCCGCATCAGAAACATCGGCTTCGAGAAGACGTCCAGGTGACGGCGCAGGACCTGCTGGACGTGCGTGT
>JANXAA010000323.1 GCA_025061865.1 Acidobacteriota bacterium
ATGCCTGTTGGAGCGGGGCCATCTGGATAGGCTTCATGACGACGGCGACATTCTCCGGCTTCAGCCCCTGGACAGCGTGGGCGACCAGCCGTTGGACCTCGTCGGGACGAAGGGGCGCCTGACCGGCTGGGTCCGGACGGTACTCCATCATGACAGAGGCCTTCGCCTCACCCTGGACCTGGCCTGTGATGTCGGGTTCCGGGACGACGACGTGGACACGAGCCGAAATGACGCCGGCGACCGATTCGAGCGTATGAGCAATCTCTCCCTGGAGGGCTTCCAGGAACAAGGCCTTCTCTTCCATCGGTGTGACGACCAGCTTGCCCTTACCGAACACGTCTTTGAATCGGCGGACCGGCGGGGATGGAAGACGGTACTCTTGCAGGACGCCCCACACCTTCACAGCGTCCCGCCGGGGGACCGTGACCTTCCAGGTGTTCGCCTCCGGGTTGTCGATTTCCTTCGTGGCCATGATACCCTGCTGTTGCAGGACAGCGATAACTTGATTGGCATCCTGCTCTGACAGGCCATGCAAGACGGCCGTCCGACATCCGTACGCCAACAAGCTCAGAAGCAGTCCCAAGCCTACAACCGATTTCCGAATTGCGCGACCCTTCATGAAGGCTCCTCATAAAAGGTCCTTAATTTCGAGACTCCGGATCGATAAACCCTACCCCCCACGACCCGCGCTCGTTGAGCCGAGGCAGTCTCACCACTGAAGCGCATCTATGAACCTTTTCCCGGCACCTAGAACCGGGACCTTACACTTGTTGCTGAAGTAATTGCTTGAGGCCCGAGACAGTTTCCGAGATGACCTTCGTCGTGACCTCGACTTGAACCGTCAGGTCATGGATTTGGGCCTGAATCCCAAGTAGCTCCTGGGGCGTGAAAGTCCGGCCGCTCTGGAGTTGGTCGATGAGTTCGTTCAATCGGTGATATCCCTGCTCGATTTCGGCCATTAAATGGCGAATGCCCTCAGGCGACTCGGCGACCTTCTTTTTCTCGTCATAGATCTGTTGGATTCTCGTAGGGGCCGAGATTGTCTCAGCCGGCGACATGCTCGAAGTAGGGCCTTGAGTACTTATATTCAGAGACGACACGGACCCCCCGGACGCCTGCTGTTCTAACTGAGACAGAACCTGTTCGAACTGTTGAAGCTGCTGCGGGACTTCCTGAACGACCTTCTGAGCATGCTCTAAAACAGGACGGATAGCCTCCAATCCACCGGCAATGTGCATAACACGCCTCCTCATCGACAGTTCAGCAACTTAAGAGTCCGGGCCTCCAGCCTTTGGGCCATCGCAGGAAAAGTACTTCAGCCTCTCCAAGGGCGACTCTTCCACGACCCGGATGTAACGTATGAAACCTATCGAACCTACCCCTGATCGGTCTCTGAACCTGCAGGCTGGATCGTCGGACTCGTGAATCCCGGAGCCGCTAATCGGATTACAACGCTCTCTGAAAGACCCCCTGTCGCAGGACCGAGAGGAGTTCCCGGGCGAACGTCACGGCATCGGCATCTCGATTCCGCTCTACGACAGCGCTCAGGAGCTTTTCGGCCTCGGCGTAACGCTTCTGGGCGATGAGGGTCTCGGCTAGAAAGGCTTTCGTCAAGTCGTGGTCTGGGTCTTGGCCGAGGGCCTTCTGGTACGCCCGCTCGGCCTCGGTGTACTGGTTCTGCGCAAAGTATACCATGCCCATCAGCATCGACGGGACGGGGTCCTGAGGCCGAAGCGCCTGGGCGCCCTCGATCAGGACCTGCGCCGGGGAGAACAGCTCGGACTGCAGGCAGAAGTATCCGAGCTCTAAGAGTAGTCGGGGAATCTGGGACTCCCACTCGTGGGTCATGCCGAACCTCGCGATCGATTAACGGATGTTGCGGATCGCATTGGTCGCTGAGTCGTGGCGGGCCTTCATGATCGTCGAAATGGCCTGGTAAATCTGTTGTTCCATCATCATGACTTGCTGCATCTGCAGATATAAGTTCTGCATCCTCATCATCTTTTGCGTCGGGTCCATGTCGCTCTGGGCCAAGTCATCGATCTGTTGCTGAAGATTCACGACAGCCTGTTCTACACCTCGAAGGGAGTCGATAGAGCTCATGATCTACCTCCGTAGTTCTTATAAAGAGCATTGAGGATTTGCACCGCCAGCGAGAGGGCCCGCTGGACGGCCAGAGAGGCTTCTGATCGGGCCCGGGCCGTCAAGGCATCGACCCGCTCCCGAAAGGCATTCGCTGGGAGCTTCATCCAATCGGCCAGGATCGGGAACGCCTGGGCGTCCAGACCCTTCTGGGTCGTCTTTTCGCCACTGCCCTTCCGGGCAGTCCCACCCTGGACCACGTCGCCGACACGGAACTCACCTTCCATAATGGGCCTCCTTACACTCAAGACCTCATATCGATTAATTGTCGAACGGCCCCGCGCCAGGGTCCACAACGGGTCCTGGGGTCAGGATGCCGAGTCGGTGCCCGGAATAATAGGCCCCTCACCCCCGTCTCTCCCGCAGGGAAGAGGCCGGATAAGGGGACCTTACAACATTAATCAAAATCAAACGGTCGCTGAAGACCCCCTCATTGTACCATGCGCCTCTCTGAAAACGGAAGGCGATTACTCTGTCACGAAATGAATCGAAGGTTAGGTAACACGGGCCGACGGGTACGTCGGCCCGACGCACAGGCCCGAGGCCTGTGCCACCCTTGACTGCGACAGCGCAAAAGGGGATCCCAGCCACCTTTAGGCCAGGTGCCGGATAGGGCATACAACGCGAAAGCCTTTTGAGCCGTCGGTCTTTCGACGACCTCGAGGGATCGACCGCCGACGAACCCACACCGAATATCCAGCACCTAAGGCGAAAGCCTACGGCTGAGACGCCTGGATCTGCTTGGCCTGGTCCAGGATCTCTTGGAGCACCTCTGGGCCCTTCGCCTGCACCTCCTTGGCGATGGTCGCTACGAGCAGGCTCAGGGTCCGGGCCCGGTTGGCGAAGGGGTCCTTCCCCTCCGGGTCCAGCTC
>JANXAA010000324.1 GCA_025061865.1 Acidobacteriota bacterium
CGGGGCCGGAGTCGGAAGGACGTAGCGGGACTGACCCCGGCTGATGGGGATGCGGACGACGCCCATCTCCCTTAAGTCCCGGGAGATGGTCGCCTGCGTCACCGAGACGCCCCGCGCCGCCAGACGGGTGCGCAGCTCCCGGTGGGTCGCAATGACTTCCTGGTCAAGAATTTCCCGAATCCACTGTTGACGGACCGCCTTAGATATCGGCATAAGCCAATAGGGATGGAAGGTGGCAAGATGCAAGATAATACAGGATGCAGGACCCAAGATACAAGACGCGATATGGGATGCGGGAATAATGGGAGGGTCCGTCCATGATGATAGACTTGATAATGGACCGCAATTCTGATACACTGCTATGGCTCCATTTCGGAGAGGTCGTGCATGGAGCTTACGAGAAGGTCCTTTCTCAAGCTGGGTCTTCAGCTCGGGGCGGGGGGCGCCCTCGTGAAGGCCTGGGGCTTCGACCTGCGGCCGGCCCTGGCCCAGACCCGGACGCTGAAGATCGAGCGGACGACCGAGACTCGAAGCATCTGTCCCTATTGCTCGGTCAGTTGTAGCGTGATCATCCACACCCTTGGCGACCGAGCCCACAACGTCACGGGTACGACGGTCGTCCACGTCGAGGGCGACCCCGATAGCCCCATCAACCGGGGAACCCTTTGCCCCAAGGGGATTACCCTCAAGCAAAATATCGTCAACGACTTGCGGTTGACCAAAGTCCTGTACCGGGCGCCCGGAAGCGACCGGTGGGAAGAAAAGTCCTGGGACTGGGCGATCGACCGGATCGCTCGTCTTATCAAGGACACGCGGGACCGGCACCTGATCGAGCGGGACGCCAAGGGTCGGAGCGTCCATGCCCTGACGGCTATCGGCGTCATCGGTGGCTGTACGGACACGAACGAGAATAACTACCTCATCACGAAGGCGTTCCGGGCGGGCCTCGGGATCATTCCCCTGGAACAACAGTCTCGCATCTGACACGGCCCGACGGTGGCCAGTCTGGCCGCCACATTTGGCCGTGGGGCGATGACCAACGGCTGGACGGATATCGCCAACGCCGATGTCATCGTGGCGATGGGCGGGAATCCGGCCGAGAATCACCCCGTCGGCTTCCGCTTCGTGATGGAGGCCAAGCGGAAGCGGAACGCTAAACTCGTGTGCGTCGACCCCCGCTTCAATCGCACGGCGGCCGTCGCCGACTACTTCGTGCAGATCCGCACGGGCACTGACATCGCCTTTCTGAACGGCCTGATTCACTATGCCCTCCAGAACGGCCGGTACAACGAAGAGTATGTCAAGTACTATACGAATGCCCCCTTCATCGTGAAGGAGGGCTATGGGTTTGACGAAAAGGCGGGCGTCTTCTCCGGCTGGGAGGAGTCCCAGAAGGCCTATGTCGACACATCTACGTGGGACTACGAGCGGGACGAGCGGGGCTACGCCCGGGTCGACTGGACCCTCCAGCACCCTCGGTGTGTCTTTCAACTCATGAAGAAATTCTTCGCCCGTTACACGCCTGAGGTCGTCGCCCAGATTTGTGGATGCCCTAAAGAGGCTTTCCTGAAGGTGGCCGACGTCATCACCTCGACTTACGTCCCCGACAAGGCGGCGACCTTCCTGTACGCCCTGGGGTGGACCCACCACAGTCACTCGGTCCAGCTCATCCATGCGGCGGCGATGCTCCAGCTCCTGCTCGGCAACGTGGGCGTCGCCGGCGGCGGCGTCAATGCCCTGCGGGGCCACGCTAACATCCAGGGCGGGACCGACTGTGGCATGTCATACCACAACACGGCCGGATATATCCCTATCCCGAAGGCTGCCCACCAGAGCTTGAAAGAGTACCTCCAGGCTTATACACCCCAGCCCTTACGCCCGAACTCGATGAACTTCTGGCAAAACCTGGACCGATTTTTCGTCAGTCAGTTGAAGGCCTTCTACGGTGACCACGCCACGAAGGACAATGACTTTGGGTACTCCCTCCATCCCAAACTCCCCGAGGACCCCCAGACAGGGAAGCCCGAGAACTGGAGCTGGGCCTTCATCTTCGACCACATGCACCAGGGTAAGATGGAGGGCTTCGTTAGTTTCGGGATGAACCCCGTCAACAACGGCCCCCACTCCCGTAAAGTCATCGCCGCTCTAGCCAAGCTCAAGTGGCTTGTCGTCGCCGAGACTTTTGAGACTGAGACGGCCGCCTTCTGGAAGCCGGACATCTTGAAGCTGGTCGGCCTGAAGCCCCAGGACGTCCAGACGGAAGTCTTCCTCCTGCCGGCCGCCAACTTTGCCGAAAAGGACGGGACCTTTACGAATTCGGGCCGTTGGATCCAGTGGAAGTGGAAGGCCATCGACCCGCCTGGCGAGGCCAAGCCCGACCAGGAGATCATCGCACGTCTCTTCCTGAAGGTCCGAGAGCTCTATCAAAAGGAGGGGGGCCGATTCCCCGACCCCATCCTGGCGCTGAATTGGTGGTACACAAACCCGGTGAACCCCTCTCTGGAGGAGGTCCTCCAGGAGATCAACGGCTGGGCCCTAACGGACATCTCTGACGAAAAGGACCCGACGAAGGTCGTCCTGAAGGCCGGCGACCCGTTGAGCGCCTTCTTGCAACTGCGGGCCGACGGCTCCACACTGTCGGGCAACTGGCTATATATTGGCGTCTACACGAAGGAGGGCAATCAGACGAAACGGCGCTCGACAGAAGACCCGACGGGCATGGGGTTCTTCCACGGCTGGTCGTTTAACTGGCCGGCCAACCGTCGTATCATGTACAACCGTTGTTCGGCCGATCCCCAGGGTCGACCGTGGGACCCGGCCCGGCCGGTCCTCGTCTGGAAAAACGGCCGGTGGGTCGGTGACGTGCCCGATTACAAGGCCGACGCCCCGCCGGAGGCCGCGCTGACGGGCCTCGGACCGTTCATCATGCTCCCCGAGGGCGTGGCCCGCCTGTTTGTCCCGGGCCAATTCGTGGACGGGCCTTTCCCCGAGTTCTACGAGCCCCTCGAGTC
>JANXAA010000325.1 GCA_025061865.1 Acidobacteriota bacterium
CTCATAGGTCCGGGCGTTGAATAGCAGATTGCCGTGGGTGATCATGGCACCCTTTGGGGGACCCGTCGTCCCGGACGTGTAGTGGAGATAGGCCACATCGTCAGAGTCCAGGGAGATCGGCTTAGGGACCTGACCGGCGTATCGGGTGATCAGGTCTCGATAACTCCACCCCTTCTCAGGCGGACTGCCCTCCGGAGGCGGGATCACGTCTGGAAGGGGGGCTCCGGGGTCGAGATGATCGTAAGGAGAGGTCGTGATGACGAATCGGACGCCGGCCCGCTCAGCGATGGGCTGGACCCAAGCGATATCCCGCTGGGGGCACATGAGGCCGACTGCCCCAGCGTCTTCCAGGTGATAAGCCAGCTCTCGCTCTTTGAACATGATGTTGAGGGGGACGACGATGCCACCGGCTTTCCAGACGGCGAAGTGGGTCATGACCGCGGCCGGTTCGTTTTGCAGGAAGACAGCGACCCGGTCGCCCCGCTGCAGGCCCAGGTCCCACAGGGCGATAGCCAGGGCGTCACTCTCCGCCTCGAGGGTCCCGTAGTCCAGGGTCCGGTCAAAGTAGTAAATGGCCGGACGGCTCGGACTTCGGGCGGCCCGGAGCCGCAACAGTTCGACCATGGAGGTTACTCGGATTTCTCCCATGACGGGCCCCTGTCTTTTTCGGTCATTCGGGAATCCGGCCGTTCGGCAGTCGGGCCCTTCGGGAGTTCAGCGACTCACCCTCATCCCGCGTCTCAGCCCGCACCCAGGACCCAGCCACCAAAAACCTAATCCTCCAACAACTCCTCGACGAGTCGGCGGCCGGCGGAGAAGTCGTACCCGCGCAAGATCTCGATGACGCTGGCCTCGATGGAACCCTCGGCGTGGACCATCGTGACGTTTTCATAACCGCCCAAGAGGCCGACCAGCTCCCGGGCCAACAGAAACAGCCGGAATCGACGCTCCCCGGCGACCGTCGCCCGGCCCGTAAGGTACTTCTCGATGACAGGCCGCAGGTCCGGATGGGCCCAGTCGTCCCCGCTGGGAGCCGTGGCCGCTAGGCCCCCAGCGCAGTCGATGAAGGCCTGTGTCGCCGAAAGGTAGTGGGTATTTGAATAGAGCTTCCCCAGGTTCACGCAGAGGGAGTCAGGGTAGACGAGGCCCGTCGCCGGGTCGGCATGACACCGATAGGCCGCCAGGTGGGCCGCCATACGCTGAACCTCGGCCAGGAGGATAAGCTCGACCAAGTTCCGACGGATGTGACTCTTATCAGCAATCCCGTTGGCCTCAGCGACCTCTCGGGCAAGAGCCGCCATTAGGTCGGCCTGGGCCGCTCGATAGGAGATGGCCGAAAATCGGTGCCACAGGGCAAACGTCAGGGCTAATCGACTGGCGTACTCCGTCTCTCCAGCCAGAAAGACCCGTTCCCATGGGACGAAGACATCGTCGAAGACGACGAGCGCTTCGGTCAGAGTATTGTGCCGCACGCGCGGGCCTTCGAGGGGATGGCGGGCCCCCTCCAGCTCGATCATCGGACGGGTGACCATCGTGATGCCAGGGGCGTTGGCCGGCACGGCAAAGGCGACGGCATAATCGACGTCCTCCGGACTCAGAGACCGACACGGGAGGACGATCAGTTCGTCGGCGACCTGCGCCTGCGTGATATGGGCCTTGGCACCCCGTACGACGATGCCGTCTGATCGGCGCGCCCGGATCCGCACGTACAAGTCGGGGTCGGCCTGCTGGTGAGGCCGTAGGGCCCGGTCGCCCTTGACGTCCGTCTGGGCGACCGACACGGCCCGGTCACCATGCGCCACGTGACGGTGGTATTCGAAGACCCGTCGCCGGTAATCCGTACCCCGAGCTCGGTCCAGGGCCGCCGTCACGATATGTAAGGCAAACAGAGCGTCCGAGCCGATGACCTTGCCGATGTTGAAGACCCCCCGTGACCGGTGGGTCGTCGCCTCGATGAGGCGAGATCGACGCAGCAAATCCTCGGTCGAGGTCGGAGATCGGTACAACGTGCTGATCGGCTCGCCCGTGTCGTCCGTCGTGACGAGATGGGCCTGCAGGTCTGAGTCGAAATGGAGGTCGAACAAAAGGGCACTGTGGCGAGCTGGGACCTGGAGGATGGGATGACGGGTCACGTCCGAGACGAGCTCTCCCCGGTAGTAGACCCGTCGCCCGTCGACTAGCCCTTCGAGGAATTGCATGCCATTCCGTAGCATAAACCCCTCTTATAGCAGGCAGTCGGCGAATAAGGCCATAGTGCCGTAAGGAGATGAAATCGAACCCATGGACACCGTCCCCCTTTGCCTTACTGCCCTACGGCCAACGGATGACTTGCCGGGCGACTTCACCGCTGGCCAAAACATCCATGGCCTCGTTAATGTCAGACAGAGCTATCGTCCGACTTAGGAGGACGTCCACCGGCAGGAGGCCTGCCTGATAAAGGGCCAGCCACCGGGGGATGTCCCGCCGGGGGACGGAAGAACCCATATAGGACCCCCGGATGGTCCGCTCCTCGCCGACGATCGTCACGGCCGGGACCGAAAACATCCGGCTCGGATGGGGAAGCCCGATCGGCACCGTCGTACCGCCCCGGCGAGTCGCCTGATAGGCCTGCTGGAGGACTTGTTCGGAGCCGACGGCCTCAAAGACATAATGGGCTCCGCCGCCCGTGACGTCCCGGACAGCCTGGACCGGATCCTCTCGGCGAGCATGGACGACATGCGTGGCCCCTATCCGACGGGCTAGCTCCAGTTTGGACTCGACGACGTCTACGGCGATGATAGGCCAGGCGCCGGCCAAACGGGCCCCCATAACGACACTGAGGCCCACGCCGCCCAGGCCGAACACGGCGACCGACGTCCCCGCCTCGACCCGGGCCGTATTCACGACGGCCCCGAGACCCGTCAACAGCGCACAGCCAAACAGGGCTGCCTTCTCGAGGGGCACGGAGGGGTCGACCCGGACGAGCGACTCCTGGGCCGCGACCGTATAGCGAGAGAAAGC
>JANXAA010000326.1 GCA_025061865.1 Acidobacteriota bacterium
TTATGAGAGACAGTCCCTTCCTCCAAATGGACCCCGTCTTCCTCCAATATAGCATCGTCCGGCTCGTGAGGATGGCATCCGATCGGTCCATACAGGCCAGAGGTCTGCGCTCCACCCCGCCCGGCCATTACCCGGGCACCGGAGCAGGCAGGGCCTCCGCCGGGATCGGGAAAAACCCTGGAATTTTGGAAAGAGATAGCCTCTTGAGTACAATAGAAGACCTGTTGTGAGATTAAATGAGATCAAAAAGGTCTGTATGTCCAACCCTTTGAACAAATTCATGCGCATTCAAAAAAATGGACACTGGGCGTGAGGGAGGAAAGCCGGGAGGCGGTCACTGACAGGCCTCGGGTTGGAGACCCTTAGGTCATAAAGGCAGGAATGGTCTTTGTTTTCCATCAGACGGTGAGGACCTGAGCGCGTGAGGATACGGGTTTACGTGAAAGGATATCCATCCAGCTTTCAACCTCTTAACCTCAACTGTCGAGGAAGGTCGAACATGATCCGACGGGCTTTCACTACCCAAATCCGACTCGGGCTGGTCGTGCTGGCCTGCCTCGGCCTCCTGGTCGTCGCCTCTCAGGCCCGGGCTGGTAGTACGATCATGGTCATCCCGGCTTCTTTCTCGACCAACGAGGCATATGACGAAAACGGGGACAAGGTTTCCCTCCCTGGGGACGTCGTGGTGCCTAACGTGGGGCTCCTCTATAGCTACAGTTTCCCGCTGAAAATCGCTGGTATGGAAGACTGGAACCCCTCGCTCAGTGTGACCATGCTTTACTGGTTTGCCAAAGTCGATGCTAGTGGAGAGCCTGCTGTCGACTGGGAGTCGATCTTTGCGTGGCCGATCGTGTCGTTTGGGAGCAAGTATCTGGACCTCTCAGTCGGATACCAGTTGGACTTGGGAACGCTTACAGACGGGGCCGATGCTTTGTCGCTGGGCGGGACCGTCAAGTACCCCTTCGGGAGCTTTGAGGTGGGCGCCGGTTTCGAGTACTACTGGACGTTCCGAGAAGACCCCGTAGAAGATCCATCCAACTTGCTAATTGTGAAGGGGACCGGTGCCTATTCCTTTGGGATCACGGAGGACGTACGGGGGAACATCGGGTTGATGGTAGCCTATTATTCCTTCTCGGAAGTCGACGGGGTCACGCCGAATTACTTCTTGATCCGTCCGACGGTGGGTATCTCCCACGGTCGATTCTCCTTTAACGTGGCCTGGGGCAGTGTGGACGAGTACACCACGGGCGGCATCAGCATCTCGGGCAAAGCCGGCCTGGTCAAAAAGGCGACGGGCTTCCGGGCGTTTATCGGATACAGCTTCTAACCAGCGGCCCCATCGGTAGGACGAAGCATCTTTTGCTCTCCTGTCCATGGGGCTGGCTGATAGGGGCCGGGCGGGGCCAGGGCGGCACCCGCTCGGGAGGGCGTGACGACGTCACGGGGTCAACGTAGGGCCTGGGGTAGAACCCCAGGCCGACATGGAAATCGGGGTAGGAGGGGACTTGCGTCCTAAGACGGGACCCAGACGCCGCGGCACCCGAGGTAGACTCGCAGGAGCCATCGTTCCCAAGCGGGTCGGTGCTTGCGGTAGTATCGCCACTGGGAAGACCTTCGGGCCTGCTGGACCCGAGTCCGGACCTGCGGATTGCGATGTACGCTTTGGCCTCGGAAGTGGACGACGCGGGCCGTCGGGACCCACCAGACTTGCCAACCGGCTCGATTCAGCCGCAGACCGAAGTCGCAATCCTCGTAGTACATGAAGAATTCGGGGTCCAGGCCGCCGACAGCTTCCCAGGCGGCCCGGCGAACCATCATGCAGGCCCCCGAGACCCACGTGACGGGCACGGGCTCGGAGCGTCGTTGCCACTGGGTCTGAAGCCAGGGAAGTCGCATCCAGCGGGTTCGCCATCGGTACAAGAACTCCCGTCCGAATGTGATGGGGGCGCCCCAGGACGGCTCGATGAAGCCATCGGGCGACTGGATCCGGGGGCCGACAGCACCGGCCTCGGGTCGGGCGGTTATAAACTCGACGAGGTCCCGGAGGGCCCTCGGGGGGAACACGACGTCGGCGTTGGTGATGCACACGGGGTCAGCGTCAGGCCCCAGGGCGGACCAGCCGGCGTGGCAGGCGGCACTGAAGCCCGGATTGTCGGGCCGTTCGACGAGTCGCACGTCGTCGAGCCACTCGACGGCGATGTGGAACCAGGGTCGGACCTGGGGGGTCTCAGAGGCATCGACGACGACGACCTGAAGGGGCAGGCCCTGAAAGCGCAGGCTCTGCAAGGCGACCCTCAGGTCGTCAGGAGTCCGATAATGGACGACGATGATGCCGAGTCGGGACATGGGTTAGGTGCCCGTTCTTCAGGAGGCGGGGGAATCGGGGTCTGGGACTTGGGGAAGGGAAAAGCGAATCCCTGACCCCCACCCCCCGACTCCCCAATTAGGCCCGCATCGCGGGTAGGATGATCCGGAAGACGGGGCCGTCCAGGGTATTCTCAGCTTCGAGGGTCCCGCCTTGCATTGCGACGTACCGTCGGGCCAGGGGGAGGCCAAGGCCCGAGCCGTACTGTTTGGTCGTAAATGACGGCTCGAAGATACGCGGCAAGACTTCGTCCGGGATCGTGGGCCCCCGATTCCAGACCTCGATGGCATAGGCGTCGGCACCGATAGGCCGGAGGGTCACTCGGATATGGACGTCCCGACCGACGGCCTCAACCGCATTTTCGAGGATGTTGTGGAAGGCCCGGCCAAGCCACTCGGGGTCGGCCCAAACGGTCCAGGGCCGAGATGTGTCTCCATCGATGAGGAACTCGACATGGGGGCCGGCCTCCGATACGTAAGGCTGAAGGACTTCCGGGATCCATATTCGAAGGTCCAATCGACACGGTCGTAACCGAAGCTCCTGACTGTACTGGGCGAACTCCTGGACTCGGCGCTTTAAGGTCTCAATCTGCTTCTGCAGGCGCTCGAGGAACACAGGGAATCGATCCTGCAGGC
>JANXAA010000327.1 GCA_025061865.1 Acidobacteriota bacterium
AGACCGATGGCCGATGGAGTCGATTTACAGCTACTTCGGGGACGGCCAGGCTACGACGGTCGTCACCTTCGCTCGGGAACACGTGACCGATGCCGAGGCCCGAGCCTTCCGTCAGCACGTCCGGTCCCACTTACCGAAATTTGGGGGGGTCCGGGTCTACTTTGAAGACGACCAGGAAGCCGGCGGTGATGCGAAATACTTCTCAGTCTACCTCTACGGGGACGACTCGGAGCGATTGAAGCGACTGGCGACCCGTGCCATGGCCGAGATCCAACAGATACCGGGCATCGAAGACTTGCGACTGGAAGCCGAGACGGGTCGTCGGGAGGTCCAGATTGTCCCGCATCCGGAGAGGACCCTCAAGGTCCGGCTTACGCCTGGGGACGTGTCCCAAATTGCGCTGTTTGCCCTGGGTGGACAGAGACTGCCCCGTTACACGACCCCGGAGAGAGAGGTCGACATGGTCGTGGGCCTCCGCAGGGCCGACCGGGAAAACCTCGAGGACTTTCGGAACCTACCCGTGCTCGTATCCGCCCAAAACGAAATAGGGCGGGACAACCCCGACGGCATATCAGTCCAGTCGACAGTGCCCTTGCGGTCTCTGGTCAGCTTCCGGAGCGCGCCCGGCCAAAACTTGATCCGACGCTTGAATCGGAAGAACTATGTGGCCATCCGGGCTACCTACGAGGGCCGAGATTTCTCGGGCACCCGTCGAATGATTACAGGTATCCTAAACGGCCTGGACCTCCCGACAGGATACTCTTGGAGTTTTGACCCGCAGGTCCTGGAAAGTGACATCGAAAATCGCCAGATGGTCGTCAATTTCCTGATGGCCCTGGTCCTCCTGTATCTTGTGATGGCCGCCCTCTTCGAGAATGTGTTCCATCCCTGGGCCATCCTTGTATCGGTGCCCTTCGCCCTCGTCGGCGTCCTGTGGTTCCTGTTCATGACCGGGACCCCCTTCAATATCATGGCCCAGATCGGGCTCCTAATCCTCATGGGTATCGTCGTCAACAACGGCATCGTCTTTATCGACCGGGTCCATCAATTGAGGGTACAGGGCATACCCCGCGAGGAAGCCTTGCTTCAGGCCGGCGAGGCTCGCTTGCGGCCCATCCTTATGACGGCCGGTACGACCATCTTGGGGATGTTCCCCCTGGCAATCGGATGGAGCGGCGTGCTCGGGGTGTACTACTTCCCCCTGGCCCGGGCCGTCATCGGCGGACTGGTGGCTTCGACCTTCCTGACCCTGCTGATCCTGCCCTATATCTATACCCTGTGGGACGACTTCTCCGTATGGCTGGGGCGGGTCTGGCACCTCTCCCGCCAGGCAGCGAAAGAAGGATAAGAAGAGCCCAGGCCAGAGCCTGGGCCGCGGGTCGGCCCAGGGCAGGACGGACGACCTCCGCTACCCCAAGGCTCCTAACATGCCCGGGCTTTTGCGCGCCCTCCATGCGACTCCTAATATGAAAAGAGAGACTTCGACCCTCGATGTTTGATATCCGAGGGCACGATGAGCGGCCCCATGGCCGAAGGGCCAAATTCTCGAACTGCCGGACATAGGAGCGGTCATGCAGGCTCGAGCGTTGGCCGAGCGGTGGTACGACCTCTTCCATCGTTACGCCGAGGACCTCTACCCCGGCCGGTATACATGGGAGAAGTGCCTCGAACTGGCTGAAATGGCCCTCGAAATCCAAGACCTAGCCCGTCTTAAGGGCTCGACGATCGTCGTCCACAACTACTTGTATCCCGAATTTCACGAAATTGCGGATAAAGTCGGTGACTCCCTCGGCCTGAGCTACTACGTCCGAGAGGCCGGCGCCCGGCGGGTCGACTTTCAGGCCGTCTTCTTCATGGCCTCGACGGCCAAGATCATCGTCGGGGACCAGGCCCGGGTCTTCGTCAACGACACGCCCCAGGCCCTGGGCTGTTCCCTCGTCTTCGGGACCGATTACGAATGGGTCGAAAATTGGAAACGGGCCCACCCGGACGGCATCGTCATCACGTACATCAACAGCGATGTCTACACGAAGGCCCTCAGCGATTTCGTGTCGACGTCCCGGAATACAGACGCCATCATGGTTTATGCGGCTCGCCACTTCCCAGGCCGCAAGATCCTTTTCCTACCCGATAAGTACCTCGGCTACGTCATGCGCGCCCGAGCGGCCCGTCAGGGCATCGACCCGGACTGGATCGAGATCTACGAACACTCGAAGGACGGCTGGAACGCTTGTTGTTACGTCCATGAGAAGATCGGGACCGACGCCCTCACGTGGGCCGTCCTGAAGTACCATCGAGAGCTGGCCTCGGGCGAGGCGGAGCTGATGATCCACCCTGAATGCGGCTGTGCGTCTTATTGCCTGAGCGAGGTCGAGTCAGGCCGCATCCCCCACGGGAGCGCCTACTTCCTGTCGACCGAACAGATGGTCGAGCGGGCCCGAGCTTCCCCGGCCCGGAAGTTCATCGTCGCCACCGAAAAGGGCCTCGTGTACCGCCTTCGGAAGGAGGTCCCCGGGAAGGTATTCGTCCCCGTGGCGGCGGCCTCGGTGTGCGATTACATGAAGGCAAATACCTTCGAAAAGCTCCTACGGAGCCTCCGAGAGGACCGCATCGAAATCGTCTTCTGCGACGACTGTTGCGACCCTAAGAACCCTTACCAAGACGAGGCCGTCGTCCACCTTCCACGGTCCGTGGCGGCCCGAGCCCGACGGGCCATCGAGCGCATGCTGGAGATTAAGTGAAGTGATAAGTGACACTTCTTCGGATAGAGGACCCCGCTAACCCGCTCCAGGAAGCGAACGTCCCTGAACAACAGCTATCTGGAAGACCTATAAAACCTCGGTCCAACGGGGGGTCAGCGTCTTTGCGAAACGCCCCAGCCAGCCCTACCCCATTATCACATGGCCTTGGGCCTGGTGAGTAATCTCTTCGTAGCCATTCCTCGCCCCATGACCTGGGCCGTCCTCCTGGGAAGGCCGTCGAT
>JANXAA010000328.1 GCA_025061865.1 Acidobacteriota bacterium
AGGGATGCCTTAAGACCTAACAGGCAACCCGTTATAGTAACGTCCCACATCGTCACCCCGCAACGACATCCTAACCTCACAGCCTTATTGCCCTACGCTCGCTTGATTGATTCCGGAGGAACGGACTAAACTGATAAACCATAAGCACCTGCCGTCCAGGAGATAGCCAATGCACCGTCTATGGCTCATCGGGATGGGACGGGTCCTGGGTGTGCTCCTCACGGTCGTTCCCGTCTCGGCGCAGGAACCGCCACGGGGCGACCTCGGGGGCCAGCTTTTCCGGGAGGAAGAGCGGACGCCCGTGGCAAACGCCACTTTAGTCGCCCGGCACACGGTGACAGGCGCCGTATTCCAGGACGCGGCAGATGACCGGGGGCGTTTCCTGATGCGCAACGTCCTGGCCGGTGATTACGAGGTTCGGGCAATCGATGTAGGGATCACTTACACTTATACGGCGGCTGTCCGGGTCCGTCCGAAGGCCTTGACGCGTATTTGTCTGGCGAAGGTCCCCCCCCAGCAAGCCCTCAAGCTACTGGAAATGACCTGTGAGACGAAACCCATCTTCTGGCCGAAGTACGGCCGGTATGTCATCGGCGGCGTGGCGGCCGCTGCGGCAACGACAGGGATCGTCATCGCCGTCACGAGGAAGCCAGTCACCCCGCCGCGACCGTAAAAGGCGTGACGACGTAACGTCGTGACGAATGGGGGTCATACATAGCCCATGGGAGTAGGATTTACAATCCCGTCTTACCCCATGACTGCCATGACCCATAAGGACCCACGGCCATGAATCTTAAATCACAGCGCTATGTTGTTCTCTCGTTACGGCCGGATCGCCGGATTGCCTTACTCCCTTACTGCCTGATTGCTGTATTGCCTTATGGCCGGCCCCTTATGCCCGCCGGCGCCCTGGCCCAGCAGGAACCGAAGCCCCCACAATTTGAGATTCGCAACCTGACGCTGGCTTTGCAAGAACAGTCTATCGGGGTCATCTTGCGATTAAACATCCGACCCCGCTCTGAAGAGTTCCCGGCGCTACCTTACAACGCGTTCACGCTTCAGAACCCGACCCGTATCGTCGTGGACTTCTCCTACACCCGTCATCGGGTCCGCAAGTTTCTGGAGTGGGATAAAAGTACGGGCCTACGGGACCTTCGTCTATCTACGCAAGAACCGTGCCGGGATACGTGCACGACCCGTTTAGTCCTGGAATTGGAGGCTCCCCTCGCCCAGTGGCGATACGAGACCCGCCAGGATAAAGACCAGTTCATCCTGCAGGTCCAGCGTGTTCGGCCTCGTCCTCCACAAGTGCCGGCTGGGAACGTCGTCCGACGGGATACCCAGGAGCCCTCGGCTGGATTGGCCGCGCCTAAATACTACCTGGGTCCAGGCGATCAAATAGAAATCAATATTTTCGAATTACCTGACTTCAATATGACGCTTCGGGTCGCTCCTGACGGGACAATTTCGGTGGCCCCTATCGGGCGGATTCGGGTCGCCGGGATGACGGTCCAGCAGGTCGAAGAGACGCTTCGGAAGCACTTGCAGGAGCGATACATTCAGGACCCCCACGTATCTGTCAACATCCGGGAGTTTGAGAGTCAGCGGTACACGATTGTAGGTGCTGTCCGGAGCCCGGGTTCCTTTCCCTTATACCGGGGCAAGACCCTAATCATGGCCCTGGCAGAAGTCGGTGGCCTGGCGGAGGGCGCCGGCCTGACGGCCTACCTGTATCGGCTGGACGAGAAGGGTCAGTACGAACGATACGTCATCGACCTCCATCGCCTGCTCCACGAGGGGGACATCACCGAGGACGTGTCTCTGGCGGCCGGGGACATCGTCGTCGTCCCCAGGGGGGTCATCCAAGTATATGTCTACGGTGCCGTTCAGCGGCCGGGGATCGTACAGGGCGCCCGTCCCTTAACGGTCCTTCAGGCTATCCTGCTGGCTGGAGGACCCTCGGACCGGGCATCCCTGGGCGGCGTCCGGATCATCCGCACGGACGGGAAAGTCGAAAAGGTCGACGTCGGCGACATCATGCGGGGCACCCAGAAGGATGTGGAACTCAGCGCCGGGGACAGGGTGTTCGTGCCGGAATCGCTCTTTTAAGTGATGCGGTGACGGGTCAGGGGAAGGCAGAGGTTGAGACCGAATAGCTATGGCTTCGTCCCTTCCCCTCATCCCTATCATCTCCTCGTCACTTTCGGGCAGAGATGCATGAAGTGGTCGACCGATCAACCGGGAAGTGAGACTCCGGAGCTTCACTTACGGGACTACTGGTTCGTCCTCATGCGCCACCGGGGCGTGGTCGTCGCTACCACGCTCGTGACTGTCTTCTTGACCGGCCTCTGGACCCTCACGCAGAGGCCCGTCTATCGGGCCGTCGCTCTCATTGAGGTCCGACCCGAACGCTTCGATATCGGAGACCCCCTTTACCGTCCGATGGTTCCCTTCACGATCGAAACCTTCATGAACACGCAAATGGATATTGCTCGGAGTCAGCCCGTCGCCCGGCTCGTCTTGAGCCGGATCGGACCTGACCGAGTCGCTGCCTTCCTTCGACCGGATTCTCCCCTAAAGGACAAGCGTGGAGTGAGGCACGCCTGACTGAACTCCTTCGGTCTCGGATATTCACCCGACGACGGAGCCAGACCTTCCTGATAGAGATCGGCGTCGAGGCCGCTTCGTCAGAGGCCTCGGCCGTCCTGACCAATACGTGGGCCGAGAGCCTCCTCGAGTTTAACCGACAGATGGAATTCCAGATGACTCAGACGGCGACCGAGACGCTCTCAGACCAGATTCAGCGCCTTCAGCGCTCTATCCTTGAAAAGGAGGCCCAGCTCCAACGCCTGGCCCAGATGGCCCAGGTGCAGGTCCTGGACGAGCAGATCAACGTGGCCAAGCAACGGATGGAAAGTCTAAATCAAGAAATCCTCCAGACCCAGAACGAGCTTATCGACAAGCTGGCTGGCTTACGAC
>JANXAA010000329.1 GCA_025061865.1 Acidobacteriota bacterium
TAGTCAACCCCCTGGGCCGGACAAACCCCTAGCTTCAAGTTAACCCAGCGCTCTGCATGGGGCGGTCACCGTCGAGGGACGCCCGTCAACTGTTCGTCCCCCGAGGCTAAGAGGTACACCGTAAGCGCCCGGACAAAGCGGACATTGGCATCCTCATTCTTGAGGTTGCCGTAGAGTTGCCACTTCCCCGCGACGGGGTCAAGGAGGTCTTCTCGGATACGACGTATAATTTCTTTAGGATCTGTCATATCTATTTGTCTATAATACTGAATTTTATTTGCAATAACCAGTACATCACTATAAATATCGGCTAGTTCTATTCCCTTGAACATATTCATGAAGTCCGTGGCTGAACCCACCATCTGACGAAGAGGCGGAGGCAAGATATACTTGAGGACGTTCATAGCTTTGAGAGCAATGTCGAAAGCCTTCGGGGCACCCCGCTCAAGCTCTCTCAAAACCCGGACTGCCGTGACCACGTGTCCCAGGTCCCATCCCTTCGGTCTTACTAAGGTCAGGGCAGGCAAGACATGAGGCCAGTTGGCTGGGTCCTTCGACCAGTCTTTGGCCTTTCCGTAAATTTGCTCTCCGACCGAACCACTCACGGGGACTGCCGGGGTCGGAGTCCCAGAGACATCCGAAACTCCGGATGGTGCTTGGGCAGCGGCCAACAGGGGACCCTGCGCATCAATGTCCGGCTTCGGCCGTGCACTCATCGTAGCCGAGGCGCCCGAGTCGGCCCACCGCTGACCAAGGCCGTGGAGTGCCGAGCCCGATTCGGAGGGTAAGCCCGTCTCCAAGGGCGACCCATGTCGACCCAACTCGGTCATGAAGTCTCGCAGCAACGCCATAAGGTCTCTCAGAATCGGATTCCGCCTCTGGAGGCGGCGCAATGCATCTTCCACTAATTTCCTGGTTTCCTCAGGACTCGGAACCGGACGCTGCTGAAAGCTCTTGATGATCTCTTCGAACTTGGGCGGTAGCTTAGGCTGGACTTCAATATAACGGGGTGGGTACGTCGGCAACATGACCCGAACCTTCTCTGGGGGTTGAAAAGGCAGCGTCGGCAGATGACCCGGGTCAACCAGCGCATACTTCTGGCGAAGGCCCTCAAACGCTGAACGGCCCGTCTGCAAGAAATGCTGGATCTTGGGAGATGAGACCAAGTTCTGAATGGCTCGACCGATGGCTGTTCCCAGGCGAAAGCCCGAAGATGCTGGAAGTCGGCCCACCAAATTCTGGAGCCGTTGCATGAAAGTATTTCGGTCGATGGTTCCCAGGGCTCTCCCGAGAGGGCTAGGACCGACAGGTTTCGGACCCATAATACGCATGCCCAACCCCCTGCAACGTGGAATCCAACCCAGGAAATTCAAGATGCAGGATGCTCTCTCCTCCACTCAGCCGCCTCAGAAGCTGGCCTCGCGGGCTTTCCCATCTCCCGTTTTCCCCTACCGATTTCTTATGCCCTTATGAATCGCCCTCGTCTTCGACGACTTCGGCCGTGTCGAGGCCTTCCTTATGGGCCTCCTCGAAGAACGTCGCCATCGCCCAGACCAATTGGCGGGCCCGGTTGCTGGCTGGGTCCGCCTCTCGGGGGTCCAGCTCGATGGCTCGGTCGAGGTCTCGGGCCGCCTCCTCGGCCTGTCCCAGGGCCAAGTAGCACTCGGCTCGGTTGACCAGGGCAGCCGTATGCTCTCTATCCAGCTCCA
Source organism: Acidobacteriota bacterium (assembly GCA_025061865.1). Classification (GTDB taxonomy): domain Bacteria; phylum Acidobacteriota; class HRBIN11; order HRBIN11; family HRBIN11; genus HRBIN11. The sequence goes on from JANXAA010000329.1 coordinate 1,710, forward strand.
AGGCCGCCGAAAGATAGGGGATGGCCTCCTCGTACTGTTCCATCCGAGTCAGGACCGCCCCGACGGCCGACCAGCTATCGGCCCGGTCGGGCCGCAGGATGAGAAGGCCTTTAAAGAGCCGCAGAGCCGACTCCAGTTGGCCTTCGGCGTAAAGGGCTGTAGCCAATTCCTCGACGGCATCCAGGGCCTCCGGCGTCAGGCCCATGAACGCCGCCAGGTCAGGTGCGGGACTGGCGTTTTCCGCCTGGCTCATGGGGGACCTCCTAGGGTCCATACGATTAACGGATGATAACTGAATGGTGGGACTGCGTCGGGCTCATCGGGAGCCCCAGCCGCTGCATCAGTTCTTGCGCGAAGTCCCGCAAAACGGGGCCGATGTGAGCCGCCGCTACGGCAGGATTTTCGATGGGAAAAGGAGAAAAAGGCGCCAAGAAGGGATGTTCTTGGAATTTGTCCAGGATGGAACGAACCCAGTCCGGGGTTTGGGAGGGGCTCGAGGCCAGGGGCACGGCTTCGGCTTTTAGGGATGGGTCGATCCAGGCCGGGCCAGTATCGATCATGGACCGGTCCGGCGTCGGTCGGAGCCAGGGCCGTACGCCGTTTAGAATCCCGTCCAGAATCCGGCGAAACTCCTCAGAGTCCACGCGAGCGACGAGTTTCTGGAGGGCAGAGCTACTGGACGGTGGCGGCGTCGAGCTCCGGTTCACAGGCGGATGAATCGGAGCCGGCAGGTTTTGAACGCGGTCATCGATACGGTGTTTGCCCCGTAAGGCCTCGAAGACCTGACGGCCGACCTGCAAGAAGTTTTGGACTCTCTGAGCTGAACCCAGGACCTTAAAGACGCTTCCCAAAATGCGCGTTAGGTTCAGGCCCGGGATCAGCTTACCTAAAATCCCGAAGAGCTTTCCTCGGAAAAGGCTCCTGGAGATGCTGCTGAGGGCCTTGCCGATCCCCCTGAAGACTTTACCGAGTCGGACCCTCATGGCTTGCCTCCAGGAATAGAGTTGGAACCAGGACCCTAGGAACACCCGCTCTCCTAGAGCTCAAGATATTATCGAATTCCCTTATCCACTGTTGCGCGACCCGCCATCCCTCAACCGGGTCGCTTCGGTTGAGCACGGAGGCCCTGGATCCCCGGCGACCGACGCAGACGGTCCCCCGGCCGGTCCAGTCGAAGGCCACGAATAGACTGGAGGCCCGCCCGGCGGGCTTGTTCGAAGGCCGCCCGGGCCTTTTCTTTCTGACCCGTCAGGGCGTACAGTTC
>JANXAA010000032.1 GCA_025061865.1 Acidobacteriota bacterium
GTCCAGGGTCAACACCAAACGACGCTCTGCCATTAGGGTCGTTCCAGGAGGTGAGGAGTTCTTAGGTCCCCCGGGTCGGACCGGAAAAGCCCAAAGGCTCGTCGGATCGTCCGTGTACGCCCACAGGGTGCGGCGCCGGTCGACGACAAGGGCGACCGGCTCGACAGTCCGAGCCCGACGGCCCTCGGTCGTCCCGACTAAGGAAACCGGGCTCCCCCGAGGGAGGACGACCCGGTCGCCCGCGAAGCCATACAGTTGGTCGTCGGGTGTGATAAACCCGTCATCCAGCTTTGAGAAAGTCTGTCGGTCGACGTACCGTCCCGTCGTGTCGTAGAAGATGACCCACTTGAGGCCCCGGTCGACGACGGCCCAGCCTCGAGACCACCCGAGGAGCCGTACAGGGTCGTCCCACCGAATCTGCTGAGAGACCTGAAAGTTAGGATCGACCGTATAAAGGCCGGTGGCTGCGGGGTCCCGGAGAGCCAGCCGATACAGCGTGGTCGCAGCGGCCCGGACCTTCCGGACGACTGACGCCGGTGCGTCGGCCAGTCGGACTGCCGTCAACCTATGTAGGGCCTCGTCCCACCGGCCTTCGTAAGCGTAAGCCTGGGCCATACAGAGGGCCGCCTCGACGGCCACTCCACCCCGGTAGTGCTCGACGACCCATCGGCACAAATGACGGGCTCGAGCGGGTTGACCCGTCGCCCCCAGGTACAGACCGGCCTCGGTCAGAGCCCGGCCGGTCCACTCGTTGTCCGGGTACAGGACGGCCATCCGCTCTAAATTCGCCACAGCCTCGGATGTGTCGGCGGGAAAGGCCCGTCCGTAGTGAAGCTGAGTATAACCCACGAAGTAGTACGCCAGGGCCGCCTGGGGCGACTGCGGGTACCGCTGGAGTACCGTACGGAAGGCTTCGAGTGCCGCGTCGGGGTCGGCACGATGCTCCAAGAAGTATCGGCCCATGGCGACCCAGGCCTCCGGCGCATAGGGCGAATCGGGAAACTTCTCGACGACCGTCTGCCAGTCCCGAAGCGCCTGTTCGTAGTCGCCCCGTTCGGAAAAACGGTAGGCACTTTGCAGATAGCGGCGCGCTAGGTCCTCTGATGGGTTCCCAAGCCGTGAGATACCCATCAAGAAGCCGTATATGAGACATCCCCCGACGAAGCGTCGAAAGATTTCCATCCTCGCAATCCAAGAAGGCTTCAAGTCTAAAAAGGCTACTCCCTTCTGGTTGTACCGACAACTCAGCCCCTCGACCGAGCGCAAGGGCTCTAGTCGGTGGGCGAAAACGAGTAGGACGCCCCCTCTTCCTCCGTCGGGTCGGTTCGGAATATGGCCGGCGATAGTCGTGCCCCTTAGGATGCCTATGGCCAAGGAATTTATATTCTAAGATGCACGCCCGACGGTCGACCCCCTTGCATAGGGATGCCGCTACCCGAAGGCGCCCTGCCGTTTCTCTGTCCCGGGGTTACCTTATTCAGGCGCCCTTCGAACGAGGACAAAAGTCAGGTCGTCTAGCGCTTGAGCCGCACCCCGAAAGTCCCAGAGGGCTGTTTCCAGGACGTCTTTTAGGTGATTTATCTGCAGGTGACGGTTTTGCCGAAGCAAGTCCACTAGCCGCGTCGTGCCGAATTCTTCACCGGACGGCGACTGAAGCTCGATCATGCCATCACTGTAGATGGCCACGAGGTCTCCTGGGCCCAGGTACGACTCTGAGCTTAGATAGTTCGTATCTTTCAGGATGCCTAGTGGGATACCACTGGATTCCAGCCACTCGACAGACCCGTCTGACCGGATGAGGACCGGCGGCCAATGGCCCGCATTGACATAAACCAGCTGGTGGGTTCGGGGATCCAACTCTCCGTAAAAGAGCGTCACAAACCGGTTCCATGGCGTGCACTCCCAGAGGTATCGGTGAATAGCCCGAATCTTTTCGGTCACCGGCGCTGCCGTGTAGGCCTGCGACCGCACGCTGGCGTGAAGAGAGGCCATCAACAAAGCGGCGTCAAAGCCCTTGCCTGAGACGTCTCCTAAGGTAACGGCTACTATACCCGACGGAAGACGGATAAAGTCGAAGTAGTCGCCGCCAACTTCATGACATGGGACACTGAGGCCCGTGATCTCGTAGCCAGGAATCCCGGGCGATTGGCTTGGCAAGAGACGGAATTGAATGTCCCGGGCACTGGACAACTGATACCGAATGCGTTCATTCTCGATGCGTTGTTCGACCAGACGGTCGTTTTCGACTTTGATCCCGAGTATACAAGCCATGACCATTAGTAAGTCAAGGTCCTCTTGGGTGAAGCGTTGGCCGACGGCGCTGTCCATGTAGAGGATACCGACGGGCTGATCGGACACAATGACAGGCACGACGGCCACCGAACGAATCAGGCTGGCGGCGATGGAAGCGCTCCCTTGAAAGGCTGGGTCAGCGTGCAGGTCTGGGACCATTAAGGGGGCACCTTTTTGAAGTACGGCCCGAACGATCGAACGGGGTAAATGGACATCTCGAGTGACCACGCCGGCCAGGGTCTCGCGAGTATAGGCGGCTACACAACTCAGCTCGTCCGCGCCAGGCTGTTGCAAGAACAGAAGAGCTCGGTTAGCCGGAAAGGTCTCGAAGATTCCGTGGACGATCAACCGGAGAAATTCGTCTAATGAATGATGCACAGCTAAAGCCTGGCCGACTCGCCGGACCAGGTCGAGGAGAGCTTGTCGGCGTTCCACCTGGTTTCGAGTCCGACTGACCCGTGTCCCTGCTCGGACTTGGCGGACCAAGTCGGCCAGATCAGAGCCTTCGATGGCATAGGCCTTAATGGCCGACGCCTCTTCGTCAGGGTGACGGGCTCGGGCAAGTGTCGGCTCTGTGGGGTCTGATCCATCTGGCCGCTCGGGCACCGATCGACCCGCATGAACGGCAACTTCGACGGTCAGAAAACTTCGACCCATCTGAATGACGTCACCGGCTTGAATTCGAACGGGGGCTTGAATCCGTTCACCGTTCAAAAACGTCCCATTCTTGCTTCCCATATCGACCAACCAGTAGGCCCCGCCTTCCTCTCGGACTTCCGCGTGCAGACGAGAAATCAGGGGATCCTCCAGGCACAAGTCATTGTGAGTCGAACGACCCAAGGTGATGACGGGCTTCCGAAAGGTCACCGTAAATGGCTGTTGCATGAAGACCTGAATCCGGAGTTTGATCATGACAGGTCCTCTTAAAGAGAGGAGTATGATGCGAGATCTGCTATGCGGGGTTCAATATGAGCGAAGGAGCCTCAATGATTTGGATTCGAGGTCCCAGACTGGCTATGCGGCCCGATCGCGCTGGCTCTGTCGGGCCTCGGATTTCCTCTTAGATAGAGCTTGGCACGTGGAATCCGCCCGCTATCCCTGCATATCTTCCGTGTCTGGATGCTCTATGCCCCCTTGCGTTGCCTTCTCTGCGGCTGGGGTTTATACTACCGCCAGTGGGAGCGGAGGGTTGGCCGAGCGGACGAAGGCGGCGGCCTTGAAAGCCGCTGTTCCGGCGACGGAACCGTGGGTTCGAATCCTACACCCTCCGCCAATTGCGGGGTCGGGTGTTCGGTGCTGGGTGTCGGCTGTGCGGTGATCATCGAAATTTACTCGTGGGTACACAGAAAGTCGGCGCCGTCATTCCCGCCAGTATTTCGAGGAATCCCTCCCACGGAGGTAGGACCCTGCCAGCACTCAGCACCCAACACCTAATCCCCTTCCCCGGAGAGGTGCTGGAGCGGTCGAACAGGGCTGCCTGCTAAGCAGTTGCCCTGGGGAAACCCGGGGCCGAGGGTTCAAATCCCTCCCTCTCCGCCATCGTGGGTCCCAGGGGACGGGCGATGAGACGCGTTGAGGTCTGTCGCCCTTCCCCTGTCACTCATCCCGACACAGGGGCATTCATGCAGTGGCCACGGGCGGGTGGACCCCTTTACTTCCGCATCGGCCAGGTGGCGGAAATCCTGGGGGTAGAAACCCACGTCCTCCGCTATTGGGAAAAGGAATTCCCCGAATTGGCCCCCCGTAAAAACCGTCACGGCCAGCGGATATATACGGAGGAGGATGTCCGCATCGCCATGCTGATCAAGTACCTGCTGTACGATGAAGGCTACACCATCGAAGGCGCCCGGAAGAAATTGCGCCAGTGGATTCACGAAAGCGGTGTACCCGAAAACGTCCAGGCCCACTTGAGGACCGAACTGGTCGCCGAGCGCCTTAAGCATATCAAAGATAAACTCACACGGCTTCTCCAACTCCTTGACAGAGACACTTCTTTGGATTAAGCTTATGTCACAATGTCACGCCCTTGAGGGCGTCGGGCGCAGTTGTCGGGATGTGGCGCAGCTTGGTAGCGCACTGGACTGGGGGTCCAGTGGTCGGCGGTTCGAATCCGCTCATCCCGACCAGACGTGATTCAATGACGCCTCCGACGATTTTCGTGCTTGTCGATGACTTCTCATGCCGCTTGGGTAGGACACCCCGTCTCGTATATATCCCGCTGTCTTGTTCCTTTCCAACTTTCACGCACTTAACCCAACCAGCGGTCTCGAGTTCGTCTTCTCAGAAGTCAGTCCCCTGACCGACTGAGGGGCCTCCTGACCGCTCAACCAAGGAGACACTCCGATGAACATCTATGTCGGTAACCTGTCCCGTGATGTGACCGATCAGGACCTGCGGCAGGCCTTCGAGGCTTATGGCCAGGTAACCTCGGCGACGGTCATTCGTGACCGTTTCAGTGGGGAATCCCGCGGTTTCGGCTTCGTGGAAATGCCGTCCCGCGAGGAAGCCCAGGCCGCCATCGCCGCCCTGAACGGCGCATCCCTAAAGGGTCAGTCCATCCGGGTCAGCGAGGCTCGGCCACGTACGGAAAGGCGGGGTCCCGGCCGAGACCGGGAACGCCGTCCCCGCGGACCTCGTTCCTGGTAACGAGACCTTTAGTCTTCCGAGTGCCCAGGTGAGGCCCATCCCCGACGCCTGGGCACTTTTCCCTCTTTCCTATGGACCGCCTTTCCATTCCCCTTTCCCTACCCTTCTCGCTCATCTGTCGACTGGGGCTCCACGGCAAGTAATGGGAAGCTCGGGCCCCACTCGCATGAAGGCCGACTCCTAAAGATGAATATCGGGATGACTCAGTGTTCCGAAGCATCCTATACAGGATGACCATTATCAACGATTTACCCTTGATGGGCTCTCCCCTGCGAGGCCGTCGGACTTCCCTGCCCTGTCTCGACCCGTTACAATAGGGGACCGCTTGAATTTTCTGGGAGGTCAGATCATGCATTCCAGGCGATGGAAGACGGGGGTCTCGAGTATGATTAGTCTCTTGTTTCTATCGTGGATGCCTGTGAGTTGCGCCGTGGGGGCCAGTGCCCCACGGCCGTTCTCGTCGACCCCGCGGGCGGAGCCGCCGCCGGCGCCCGCTGTCCCCTCAGAGCTACCGGAAGACCCCTTCCAACGGGCCATCGCCCTGTACCAGCAGGGCAAAGTCGGCGAGGCCCTCGAGGCTTTCCAGAGTCTCGAGAACGCCTCTGGCCGGGCCGACGTTCAAGCTTATATCGCCTTTTGTTATGGCCACCAGGGTAGGTGGGACGAGGCCCTCCAGGCGGCTGACCATGCTCTCCACCTGGACGAGGACCTCATCCTGGCCTATGCGGCCAAGGCATATGCCCTGGCTGGCAAGGGGTCCTTCGAGGACGCCCTGAAGGTCCTTCAGGCGGCCCGGGAAAAGGCTCCCGACCACGTCGAGGTCGCTTATGCGACCGGCTTGGTACGGTATCTCCAGAAGGCTTACAAGGGCGCTGCCCCAGCCCTCCAGGAGGCCGTCGATAAGGACCCTCAACGGCCCTACGCGCACTACTACCTGGGAATGACATACTACAACCTGAACCAGAAGGCGACAGCTATCCAGTACTTAGAAAACTTCCTGCGGTTGGCGCCGGAGGCGCCGGAGGCGTCCCAGGTGCGGGACCTGCTCCAACGGCTGAAGCGAAGGTAGAACGCATCAGGCAGAAGCCAGATGGGCCGGACGGCTGGCCTGTCCCATCCACCGGTGGAGATAGAGGATGCAGACCTTCTTAATAGAAGTCGGCAAGGCGCTGTACTTATTCGGCGGCCTCATGGGCCTGGCGTCGATCCTGACATGGCTTGAGCGCAAGCAGAGTGCCCTCATGCAAGACCGCGTCGGGGCGAATCGGGCCCGTATCTTGGGCCTCCGGCTGTGGGGGCTTCCCCACATCATCACGGACGCCGTCAAGCTCCTGACGAAAGAAGACTTCGTACCGGCCGGTGTCCCGGCGTGGCTTCATGCGCTGGCCCCCTGGGTGACGCTGACAGTAGCCTGCTTACCGGCGGCGGCCATCCCCTTTGGTCACGTATTTCCTTGGGGTGGTCAAACCATCGACCTTCAGTTGATGGATATGCAGGTAGGTCTCGTGTATACCCTAGCCATCGCCTCGATGGCTATCTACGGGGTCATCCTGGCGGGCTGGGTGACCCGCAACAAGTGGTCCGTCCTGGGGAGCTTACGGGCAGCCGCCCAGCTCATCGGCTTCGGTGTCGTCTTAGGCGTTTCTCTGATCGGGCCGGTCCTCTTGTACGGGACCCTAAACCTCCAGGAGATGGTCCGTTGGCAAGACACGACCGTCCTCCACGGGTGGCTCCCCCGGTGGGGCATCTTCTTCCAGCCCTTAGCATTCCTGGTCTTTCTGACCGTCGGGATCGCCGAGACCAAGCGGATCCCCTTCGACCTCCCCGAGGGCGAGTCCGAGATCATCGGCTACTTCCTCGAATACAGCGGCATGAAGTTCGGGGCCTTCTTCTTGGCCGACTTCATCGAAACGGTTGTCGTCGCCATGCTGACGGTCACGGTCTTCCTGGGGGGATGGAGCGTGCCCTATCTGTCGGCCGACCAGGGGGGATTTGTATGGCCCTGGGGTACCTACACGGCCGTGTCGTCTGTCGGGATCGCCCTCCTCCAGATGGCCGCCTTCTGGGTCAAGGTGTTTGCTGTCTGTTGGTTTCTCTTGTTGATCCGGTGGACTCTCCCACGGTTTCGCATCGACCAGGCTGTTCGACTGGGCTGGCAGTACTTGCTTCCCCTGTCAGTCCTGAACGCCTTTGGGACAGCTGTCGTACTCCTGATGATTGGGCGTTAAGGCAGTAAGCGGTAGGGGAATGAGGTCGATCCCCTTCGGTGAGGGGTCGTGAATTATCAAGACCATAGGACCCAACACCGAAAATTGGACAGCCTGACGGCCTAACCGTCTGAGTGGAGAATGCTTGATGCCTGGACAGTTCAAGAAAGTACGTCGCCCACCGGACAACTGGCGGGTCCGGTCTTACCTACCGGCCATCCTGCATGGCTTGTGGATCACAGCCCATCATTTTTTCCGGAATCTCTTTATCTTCACGGCCCACCGGTTCGGCTTACTGAAGCGCGTCCGGGCCGGCGTCGTCTACCAGTGGCCTGAGGAGCCCCGGCCCGTCGCCCCCCGCTACCGGGGCCGGCATCGACTCCTGAAGCGACCCGACGGGACGCCTCGATGCGTGGCCTGCTACATGTGCGAGACGATCTGCCCGGCCGAGTGCATCCACATTATCCCTCAAGAGGTCCCCGATCCCTTTATCGAGAAGGCTCCCAGGGCGTTTTACATCGACCTGAGCAAGTGCATCTTCTGCGGTTACTGCGTCGAAGCCTGCCCTGAAGACGCCATCCGAATGGACGTCTTCGACTTCCGCCTGGCTGGCTACGACCGCTTCCAGATGGTCCTCGACATGGAGACGATGCTGAATTCGGAGCCCTCGCACCCGAGTCAATAGATGACAGTTCGGCCGATAGGCATTCAGCAAGTAGGGAGGGCCGGGCGTCATCCCGACGGGCGACCGGGGGGTCCCGGGTCCCATCGAAGCAAAGCGCCAAGAGTATAAAGCCCCAGGTCAAGAGTGCCCGATGCGCTTGGTCCCATGGCCTCGGCCCCGACAGGCCCGGGGCTTGGGCGCCCTACCTCTCCTATCTGCCTACCTGCCGGACTACCTGTCTGTTGACTCTATCGGCCTGCCCTATTTCCCGAGCAAGGCCCTCAGTTCGAAGTACCGGCCGTCCTCGGCGGCGATGACCGTCCGACCTGTCTTTTGCGTCCACTCTTGGGCGATCGTCCAAGGCTTGCTCCGAAGGACCTCCATCCCGAAGTGGGTCAGGAGCGTCGACCGGGCGTTTAGGTTGACCATTAACTCGAAGGCCTCTGGCAAGCTCAGGTGCTGGACCTCCGACTTGGGCTGAGCCAACGTCACGTTCAGGATGACGACGTCGCATCCTCGGTACGCTGGGATGAGGTCTTCGAAGAAGGCCGTATCGGCGATGTAGGCCAAGCGGACATCCCCGATCTCGAAGATAAAGCCATAGGTCTCAACGGGGTGTCGATGCTGGAGTGGGATGCTCAAAACGATATCTCCGACTTCGTACCGCTGGCCTGGGCGGAGAACGACGGGCGGCGTAGGGAGGAACTCTAAGACATGGGGAAATAGGACGCTGTGGGGTGTCAGGCAGTCTTCAGGGCAAAAGACAGCACCCCGACGCTGAGTCCCAGCCAGTGTCATCGCCTCGACCATCACGGAAACATCGTTACAGTGGTCGATGTGCCGGTGGGACAAGACGACGGCCGTCAGCTTTTCAGGCTTTAAGGGGGGCCGACTCGTACGACAACGGACCAAAGCGCCCGGCCCCGGGTCCACGTGGAGGAACGTCTCTCGGTAGCCAACCCAGAAGCCGCCCGTCGAGCGAAGCTGGCGAGTCATGACAAAACGGGCCCCACCCGTCCCGAGAAACTTCACGAAAGGCGGTGCCAGTTGGCGAGCCATTTTCAGCAATCCGCTGATTTGGTAGGTGGTAGTCCGGCAGGTAGGCAGATAGGAGAGGTAGGGCGCCCAGGCCCCGGGCCTGTCAGGGCCGAGGCCATGGGGCCAAGCGCATCGGGCACTCTTGACCTGGGGCTTTATACTTTTAGCACCTTGCTTCGATATTGCTGAATCACGGAGAAGCTCTTCGAGCCAAGGTAGGTCGAGCCGAGGCCGAAGCCGAGGTAGTGGCCGTTTCCGAGAAGTTAAGTAGGTAGTTACGAACGGCCAAAATCTGCTTGTTCGGGTCGGGGTCGATACTGGGGTCTAGTGACTGGAGCGCCTCGCCCCATGGGTAAGTCGGCATCCGCGTGCCGGGCATGATAGTATTCGGGTCTTTGAGCCACTGGATGAGCCATTCCGGCCGGAGGCGGGACCGGACCAGTTCTAAAGCCGGGGCAAAGGCCGCTGCCTCGCCGGCACCGACCTGCTGAGCGCTCACGATGTGGCACCGGATACACTGGAGCTTGTCGAACAAGACCTTCCCCATGGCGACGTAGTCCTGCGGCGGCTTCTGGTACCAGGCCTCCTCAAAGGGATAGGTCACATTGTCCATCGAGGCGAAGGCCCGGATCAGGGTGTTGACCTCTTCGTCCGTCAGGTGAAAGGTCGGCATACGGACCTGGAGCCAGACTCGGATCGGATAGGGGTTCTTCAGGAACTGGTACAACCAGTCCGTCCGGACTTTGGCGCCCGGGCCGAGGCGGTCTTCGTATTTCAGGATAGGCGGCCATAGGCCGGGTTCGACCCCAACCTCTTGCATAAAACCCCGGATGTCTCCGCCGACGTAGCCAATTTGGTGACATCCGATACAGTTGTGCTCCTCCAAGATGCGCCAGCCAGCCCATACAGCCTCTTCCCGCGGGGTCAAACGCCGAACCTTGGTCGGACCCAGGATGTTGGTCTTCTTCAGACCCAAGATGACGGTCACGATGGCGTCGATGTCCTCGTCCGAGAGAGCGAACTGGGGCATACGGAGCTTTTCCCAGGGTTTGACCTCCCGGCCGACGTCAAAGACGCGAGGGTCTTTGAGCTTGGTCCGGAACCAGTCCCATCGGGTGTGAGGAATCTTCTGATAGCCAAAATCTAATCGCACGATGGGCTTGTCGCCTTCCTCCGAAAGCTCCGTCCCGATAGCCTGGCTCGCCTCAAAGCCGGGGATGTTGTGACAACCAAAGCAACCGTACCGAGCGATCATGCGCTCACCGACAAAGACAAGCTTTTCTCGGAGCGACATTTGGCGAAGCTTAACCTGAATCTCGGCTCCCGCCATGCGGTTGATCCACTGCTCAGTGACGATCTCGTCCAGGATCGACTCGTCGGGTACCGGCAGACGGAGGGCCTCAAAAGCCGGGTTCCGCTGAGATATCAGGTATGCTGTGATGTCGGCGGCCTCCTGGTCAGACAGGCGGAGGTTCGGCATGCGGGTCTCGTGCCAGTAAGCCTTGGGGTCCTTCAGCCAGGCAAACAGCCATTCGGGCCGGACCTTGCTTCCCATATAGGCCAGGTTAGGTCCAAACTTCCGTCGGCTGATCGAGTCCGTCCGGGCCCAGTCCTGGGGGTCCAGGGTGTGGCATCCCAGACAACCCAAGTCCTTGACGAGTTGCTCCCCGCGGGCAGGGTCTCCAGGGACGGGGACGGGCGGATACGTCTCCCTCTGAGACTTCTCGAACAGGTAGGCCGTGATGGCCAGGGCCTCGACGTTATTACGCCGACGGTAGTACTCGTCCCGGGTATTGGTCAGGTCAAAGAACTTGGGCATCCAGGTCGGGCGAAAGCTCTGGGGGTCTTTGACCCACCCAAAGACCCACTCGGGGGTCGTCTTGGCGGCGATCTTTTCTAAGGAGGGTCCGGCCTTCCGGAGATACTCGAAACCGGGCATTTTGTGACATCCATAGCATCCGGCGCGTCGGATCAAGTCCAAGCCCCGGTTCAGCCGGTCAGCCCCCCGGACCCAGAGCTGGCCCTGATGACACATCCAACAGGTAGCCTCGACGTACTGCAAGGGGAGCTGCGGGTCTTCCCAGAGTTCCATCGGCTTCCAACCATATTTTGCTTCCCAAAGACGCTTCTGGACCTCGTCTCGCGGCGTGTGGGTCGATGTGATGAATGTCGTCCCCCGGTCGCGGCCCAGGTGACAGACCGTACAACCGAAGCTCTCGACAGGATGTGGCGAGGCGCCGCCGACCATCAAGTCCAGCTTGGGGTGAGCCTTGAAGGGTTGTTGTCGATAGTCCTGAAAATCAGGTCGGTCGATGGCCAGATGGCAAGTCATACAACGATCGGCCCGCTCGACGAGCCGAAAGTTGAAGTCATAATAAAGGTCATTGAGGTAAACTTGCCGGATTTGGAAGTAGGGGACCATGAAGTCCAAGAGGGGCAGGTCCCGGATGTAGTTAACGAGGCTGGGTTTCAGCTCGCCGAGACGCTTCTCGAGAGCCTCGACTCTCCCGACGATGATCTGGAGTTCCTTCTCGATACGAGCCCGCTCACCGGTCAGCCGGGCTAACGCCTGTCGGACCCGGTCGATTTGCTCGTCCAGAGCCTTGAGGGCTTCGAAAGC
>JANXAA010000330.1 GCA_025061865.1 Acidobacteriota bacterium
GCCTTCTTGACCCGCTCGACAGCGGCCAGGATCTGGTCCGAGGCCGTGCCAGACCCGCCGGGACTGTCGTTCCGAATCAAGACACACCGAATGCTCTTGTCCTTGGCGATGTCGCCCAGCCACTGGACGTACCGGTCCGACCCGATGGTCTCCCCGGGATTCCCCCGGCCTGTGAGGATGCTGCCTACGGCAAACACCAAGGCACACCGGACCCGCTCCCGCCTCTTGGGTTCCCGCACGGCGTCGTAATACCGCCGGAGGCTGACCCACTGACCTGACCACTCGGTCCGAATGCGTTGTTCGAACTCAGACCACGGCTCGATCCGGTCAATCAGCTTGGCCGCCAGAGCGCTTTCGGCCGTGAAGACCCCCCGGGCGACCAGGTCATTCCACTGGTCCTGCGGGATGGGCCGCTTCCGGACAACCAGGTCCCGGTACTGGCGGTCCAGAGAGGTCGCGATCCACGTCAGCATCTCGCGGACTTCGGGCGAAATCGACTCCTTCGTGAATACGTCGGCGGCGCCCTTGTAAGGACCGTACTGGACCATCTGGAACTCGATGCCCAGCTTATCAAGAAATCCCTTCAAGGTCATGAAGTACCCTCCGACTCCGTTGAGGACCACGAATCCCCCGGGCGAAAGCGTGATCGAATCGGCCCCACTGGCGACCAGATAGCCGCCGTCGCTGACTTCTTCGCCATAGGCGACGATCTTCTTGCCCGACTGATGGAAGCGTTGAAGGGCGGCGTGAAGTTCTTCCAGTTTAGCCAAACCGGCCGAGACATCCCGGACGACTAAGACGAGGCCCTGGACCCGTTCGTCCTGCCGGGCCATATCGAGGGCTCGGACCATCTCCCACACACTCAGGGGCCGTCGGGCTTGAAGAACCGTCCAGGGCGTCATGGGGACAAACTCCATTAGCTCGCCTTGCAGATCAAGGCGCAGGACGATCGTCCGAGGCAGGGGGCCCCGGCCGACGGCCTGCTGGAAGAAGTACGCCCCAGCGATGATCAAAAGACCCAAGAGAGCTAAGGCGATCAAACAACCGAGGAGCGTCCGTCGCTTCATCGCCTACCTCCGGCCCGGCACCCCTTCAGGATGAGTCCAACCGGGCGCTACCAGTATGATAATCGATCGACAGCCAGCCGTAAATGAGGGGCGGGCGTTAGGTTTTCAGGGGCGGAGATCGAGGAAAATCATCCTGACCCTGAATGCCGATCCCGGTCTTTCTTAGCACCTGGCATCTGACGCTGGCCCCTAAGTCTCCCCTGAGACACGCGTGTCCCATCCCCCAAGAATCCCGGCCCGATGCGCCTTCCGGCCGAAGCCGCGACACAGTGAGACACGTACGGTTCCCCTCGGCCATTCCTCCAATTCCACATCTGTTCAGCATTTCTGAAACCTCTTCCCTTTCGGCACGGACCTTGTGTTCATCCCTGGCTACGACCTTTAAAACACGACTCTTCGGGGGTCGGATCTCGAAACTTTCGAGAAGGTCGGTACCATGAGAGGTCAGACCCAGGGCATCTTGATAACCTTGACCCTTTTCGCCGCGACCGTCTTCGCCGAACCCCCCAGGGGCGGAAGCGCCCGAGCGACCGTTACTGTGAGGGCGTACGTCCTTCCCAAGAGTACTTGCACGCTGGGCTTCCCGAGACCAGCGGGGACAGCGGCCAGCTCGCAGGCCGTTCGGTGCGAGGTCCCCCCCGCTCAGCCGAATCCAGTCGTGCAGATGGAGCCGGTGGAACCGGGACGCCCCGACGCCCCCAAGACGGTCCTGACGGTCCTGCCCTGATTCGGCAGTCTAGCCACTCGGCCGCTGGGCAGGTGGACAAGTAGGCAAGGAATACCGACTGGGGGCTCTCTCGATCCGGGTATGGCCCGGCATAGTGGTGCAGGCCAGGGTCAGGGTCTGCGGACAGCCGGCATCCCCGGTATCCGCAGGCTCAAGGCTTTTCCCTATCCCCTCTCTGGCCACCTCAGGGTCCCCTCTCTGCCCGCCTGCCTATCTGCCCTCTGCCGGATCCCCGAACTCCGAACTCCCAAATGGCCGTTATTGAAATCGATCGTACAGAAAGGGACGGAGCACCGTCGGGACTTGCCCCGTGCGGAGGTGCTCGACGATCAGTTCAGCCGTGATGGGCATCAGCAAGATGCCGTGGCGGAAGTGGCCCGTGGCGACGACCAGGTTCTCGACGGGTGTGGGGCCCAGAATCGGCTTGTGGTCCGGCGTCGTGGGCCGGAAGCCGACCAGGATGTCGGCCAGGATCATGTCGTAAATACCCGGGACCATTTCATAGGCGGCCTCCAAGAGCGTGTAAATACCGCCGGCCGTCGGATAAGGGTCAAAACCGACCTCCTCCTGAGTGGCGCCGACGACGAGGCGGTCCGGCTTGGGGACGAGGTATGCCTGGAAGCCGCGCACGACCCGTTCGGGCATGGGGGCCGTGGCCGTCGGCTTCAGGATCAGGACCTGGCCCTTGACGGGCCGAAGGGGCATGGGAAGGACTTCCCGTACGTCCGGGATTTGATGGCTCCAAGGGCCGGCCGCCAGGACGTAAATATCGGCCTGAAGGGAGCCCCGAGCCGTCTCGACGCCCGTGCATCGACCGTCGACGAGGAGGATGCGTTCGACGGGCGTGTCTTCCAGGACCTGCACGCTGCTTCGGACGAGGACCTCTCGGAGGGCCCGGATCAGCTGCCAGTTGTCGATCTGGTGGTCCCCCGGGGAGTACAGAGCCCCGGCGATGTTTAAGGACAGGGCCGGCTCGAGCCGATGGGCCTCCCGGGGGGTCAGGAGCTGGACCGAGGGGTCGAGCCGGTGGTACAGATCAAAGAAGTGCTTCACGTAGCCCCACTCGTCCGGGTCCCGGGCGACGACAAGCGTGCCCATCGTACGGAAGTGAAGGGGCATACCTGTCTCCTGTTCCAGGCGCTCGACCCACTCGGGATACCGGGCCAGAC